>NZ_JBFTNE010000073.1:0-105721 GCF_056397325.1 Cupriavidus sp. 05N39 | reverse complement strand
GTGGAGCAGCACGCGCGCCTGGCGCTTGGCATGACCCGGCGCGCGATGGTGCTCGACCGGGGCAAGGTGGTACATGCTTCGACCAGCACGGAGTTGCTGGCGGACAAGGTCACGCTGGACAGGTTGCTGACGGTCGCCTGAGCCAGGCCACGGCATGGTCAACCGGGGGCTGGCGTTGGTTGGCGGCCGTTGATGAACCACGCCGGCACGGGCGGCAAAGCCGTGGCCGGCAATCGGGCTATGCCCATGTTTGCAGACGGGTAGTGACGGGGGACTATGGAAACCCATGAGCAGAAGCGGCTGGTCAGCGCCTATATCAAGCGTTACAGCCGGTACGACCCGGCCATCGGTCGGCACGAGGTACGCTCATTCTGGGTCTGGCAGGCCTGCGACTGGCTGTGCGTCAACGATCCCGAAGGGCTGTGGCGGCTGGTGCTGGAGGTCCTTGCCCATACGGAGAGTCCCCGCGTGCTGGGCGCGCTCGCCGCAGGCGAACTCGAAGACCTGATCGAATACCACGGCCCGGCGTTTATCGAGCGCATCGAGCGGCAGGCCGGGCGCGACCCGCGCTTCCGCCGCCTGCTGTGCGGCGTCTGGCGCAGTTCCACGCCCCAGGTCTGGGCGCGTATCCTGGCCGCCAGCGATGGCAATTTCAATGAAGTGCCGCAGCGCGCGATGTGGATGTGCTACGACCTGCAGGGCATCGGGCTGCCGGACGGGCCGGCGCCTGGCGGCGCCACGGCGGACCTTGCGCAGACGCAGCGTGCACCCGAGAAAGTGCCTGCCCGCATCGAGAAACCGCAGTCTCCCCGCCAGGAGCGCCAGGGCGCGCAGGGCACCATCACCACTAAGCCACCGCGCCCCGGCGCGCGGGCTACTTCCCCGGATCCTTGACGTTGTCGAACTTGTCGAACTCCACGTTGTAGAGTTCGCCACCGACCTTCTCCACGCGCCGGATATAGACCGTCTGCACCACGTCGCGGGTGTCCGGGTCGATCAGGATCGGGCCCCGCGGGCTGGCGATCTTCATGCCTTTGAGCGCTGCCAGCATCTTGTCCCCGTCAGTCGCGCCGCCGGTCTTTTTCAGCGCTTCGTAGATCGCGCGCATGCCGTCGTAGGCGGCTACCGCCATGAAATTAGGCCGGCCGGCGCCAGGGTTGGCTTCGGCGAACGCCTTCAGGAAGACCTTGTTTTCCGGCGAATCGTGGGCCATCGAATAGTGGAAGGACGTGATCACGCCCAGCGTGGCGTCACCCATGGCCGGCAGCACGTGGTCGTCGGTAAGGTCGCCGGTGGCGATCACGCGGATGCCCGCCTCGGCCAGGCCGCGCTCGCGAAAGCCCTTCATGAACGCCACGCCTTGCTCGCCCGCGGGCAGGAAGAGGAAGACCGCCTCGGGTCTGGCATCCTTGATGCGCTGGATAAACGGGGCGAACTCCGGGTTGCGCAGCGGCACCCGGATGGATTCGATCACCTGGCCGCCACCGCCGATGAAATTGGTCTTGAACGCGGTTTCCGCATCGATGCCCGGCGCATAGTCCGCAACCAGCGTCACCACCTTGCGGACCTTGTTCTTGATGGCCCACGTGGCCATCGGCGCCGAGATCTGCGGCAAGGTCATCGAAACCCGCGCGATATAGCCCGACTTGGTGGTCACCGAAGACGACGCAGCGTTGAAGATCACCATTGCCTTCTTCGCCTGCTCGGCCACCGGCGCCACCGCCAGCGCCTCCGGCGTGAGACCGAAGCCGGCCAGCACATCGACCTTGTCGCGCACCACCAGTTCTTGCGCCAGGCGCTTGGCCACATCGGGCGCGGGGCCGGTGGTGTCCTTGCTGATGATCTGCACCTTGCGGCCCGCCACGGTGTCGCCGTTGAGCTTCTGGAACGCCTTGATGCCACCCTCCATCTGCTTGCCGTAGTCGGCGAAGCTGCCCGAAAAGGGCGCGATCAGCCCGATCTTGACGGGGTCGGCGGCGTGGGCGAGCGTTGGCGCCACGGCAAGCACGCTGCACGCCGCAAGGGCGCGCAGCAAGGGGGCAAAGGTCATCGATGGTCTCCTGGTTGGGTGCGCCCTGATCCCGGCGCCAGGCCGGGCGCGTGCCGGCGCGGGCACTGGCTGTGGAGTTTAGGGGGATGGGGGATTTGGTGCAATCGGGGAGGGCCGCGCATTCATGGCGGCCGTCTCGGTCCGGCGTTGGCCAGCGGAACCTCGCGCAGAGGCGCCGGCTAACGCCGGTTGTCCGCGTCAGGCAGCAACAAGGCGGAACGAGGAAACCGCTTGCTGCAGGCGCTGGGCCTGCTCTTCCAGCGATCCCGCTGCGGCTGCGGCTTGTTCCACCAGCGCGGCGTTTTGCTGCGTCACCGTGTCCATCTGGGTGACCGCCTGGTTGACCTGCTCGATGCCGGCGCTCTGCTCGGCCGAGGCCGCGCTGATCTCGCCCATGATGTCGGTTACGCGCTTGACCGCGCCCACGATCTCTTCCATGGTGTGGCCGGCTTGCCCCACCAGTTGCGAGCCCTTTTCCACGCGCTCGGCGGAATCTCCGATCAGTGTCTTGATCTCCTTGGCGGCTGTCGCGCTACGCTGGGCAAGGCTGCGCACCTCACCGGCCACCACCGCGAAGCCACGGCCTTGTTCGCCGGCGCGGGCGGCTTCCACAGCGGCATTCAGTGCGAGGATGTTGGTCTGGAAGGCGATGCCTTCGATCACGGCGATGATATCGACCACCTTTCTGGACGCGCCGTTGATCTCATCCATGGTGTCGACCACCTGGCCGACCACTTCGCCTCCCCTGACCGCGATTTCGGAAGCATTGACCGCCAGCGAGCTGGCTTGCTTTGCGTTGTCGGCGTTCTGCCGGACGATGCTGGTCAGTTCCTCCATGCTGGAAGCGGTCTGTTGCAAGGACGACGCCTGTTCCTCGGTCCGCTGGGACAGGTCGGTGTTGCCAGCGGCAATCTGGCTCGTGCCGGAGGCAATGGACTCCGTGCCCGTGCGTACCTGGGTGACGATGCGCAGGATATTGCCGTTCATCTCGTTCAGCGCTTGCAGCAACTGGCCGGTCTCGTCCTTGCTATCCGCGTCGATGCGGCTGGTCAGGTCGCCGGCCGCCACTTTCCGGGCGAAGCCAACGGCACGATGGAGCGGCCGCGTGATGCCCATGGTCAGCCACAGCGAAAATGCCACGCCGATCGCCAGCACCAGCAGGCCAAGCACGATCAGGCGGTTCCGCGTGGTTTCATAAATCCCGTTGATGTGCTGCGCGGTCGCATCGATGCTGGTGCGCTGGATATCGAGCAGCTTCTGGATTTCGGCGAGATAGGCGTTGCCGGCAGGCACGAACTCGGCTTCCAGCACCCGGTTGGCTTCGTCCGTGCTGCCTTCTTCCTTGAGCTTGGTGATCTTGTCGCGGGAGTCGTTATAGGGCTTGCGCACGGTCTGGATCGTCTGGAATGCCGCCTTTTCCGCTTCCGAGGAGAGCATCGGCTCGATCTTGTCCCGCAATGCGGCGATGGCTTCGACGGAGCCCTTCGTCTCCGCGGCAAAGAACGCGCCGAGGCCCGGGTCCGCGCTCCGCGCCACCGCGGTCGTGCGCCGCACGCTCGTGTGCATCAGGCGATACCAGTCGCTGACGACGCGCTCCTTGGCCAGCGGCTGCTGCATCATGTCGTGCGTGCGTTGAGCGACTTCCTGCAAGCCCATGACGCTGAACACCGTCATGAACGTTGACAGCAGCAGCACCACGCCGAAGCCAATACCGAGACGTACCCCAATTCCAAGATTTTTCATTTCTTCTACCTGAATGGAAATAACAATGGTGGCGAAATACTGGCGCCTTGGGCGCCCATTCGCTCTTTTGTCTGCCGCACCGTGCTATCACGAACGCACCTGTAGGCAATGGTGAATAACGGCGGGCGGGAGACAGACTTGAGTGCCGATCATGCCGGCGGGATCGGGGAGGCACGGGCTGGATCGAAACGCTGTGCCGCCAGGCAGAATGCCTTGTCCGCATTTCCGCAAGCCCTGCGGGCGGGTGGCCCGGCGTTGGCAGGCGTAATTGCCGGGCGACGTCACAACGCTTGATCCAGCGCAAATCAAACACCTGACGCCATCGCAAAATTGAGTAAAAGCGCATCGGCGCGCTCGGGATGCCACGATGTCGGCACTGCCCCTGGAGCAACTCAACACGCGGGCCGTCTTGCTGGATAGGCCCGACGGCCAAGCGCTGCCTGCCGCGCCAGCGCAGGCAAGCGCACACGTTTTCATTGTCATCGGGCCTGAGCGCAGCCATCCTGCGCCGCCCGATGATGCCTGGAGATCAGCATGACCCATCCCATCGTGACATCCGACGCCGTGCCGGAGTATGTCGAACTGCTCGCTCCGCAGATGGAAGGCGGCATGCCGCTGATGCAGGCGCTGCGCATGCGGCACTCCACCCGGGCCTTCACCAGTGAGCCGCTGGCGCCGGAGTTGCTCTCCAGCCTGCTATGGGCGGCATACGGCATCAGCGAACCGGAAACGGGCCGGCGTACCGCCCCGTCGGCGCGCAACTGGCAGGAAATCGAACTGTACCTCGCGCTCGCCGATGGCCTCTATGTGCTGGAACCAGCGGCCTGGCGCCTGCGCCTGGTTAGCGGGGGGGGACGTGCGCGCAACCACCGGGCTGCAGGACTACGTGGTGCAGGCGCCGCTGGACCTGGTGTTTGTTGCTCGCCTGTCCAGGATGGACGAGCAGGCAAAACCGGTGCGCCAGTTCTACATGGGGCTGGACACCGGATACATCAGCCAGAACGTGTACCTGTTCTGTGCTTCCGCCGGGCTGGCGACGGTGGCGCGCGGCCTGCTGGACAGGCGCGCCATGGCGGGCGCGATGCGTCTCGATGCGGACCAGCGCGTGGTGCTGGCGCAAAGCGTCGGCTTTGCCTCGGCGAACGGGGCGGCCGGGCATCCGGCATGACGATCTGCAACGAGCGTCTGCGAGCCGGCTATCTATTGGAGCGCATGATGAGCACAACCTCGCAGCAGCAAATCGACATCGATCTGAGCGGTGTGGTGCTGCCCGGCGACCTGGTCTGTCCGCCGCTTGCTACCGGCCTGGTGCTGTTCGCGCATGGCAGCGGCAGTTCGCGGCTCAGTCCCCGCAACCGCTATGTCGCCGGCCATCTCAACCACGCCGGCATTGCCACCCTGTTGACCGACCTTCTGCTTGCCGAGGAAGACGTCGGGCTGGCGCGGCGTTTCGATATTGGCCTGCTGGCCGCGCGCCTGGAGGGTATCACCCGCGCCGTTCGCGGCATGGCGCAGCTTGGGCGACTGCGGCTGGGGTACTTCGGCGCAAGTACTGGTGCTGCGGCTGCAATCCGGGCCGCCGCGATGACTGGTGGCGGCTATCGGATCGACGCCGTGGTTTCGCGCGGCGGCCGCCCGGATCTGGCGGGCCATGACGCCCTCGCGGCGTTGTCCGCGCCGACCTTGCTGATCGTCGGCGGCGCGGATACCGAGGTGCTGCACCTGAATGAGCGTGCCTACGCATGGATGTCCTGCGAGAAGCACTTCGAGATCGTTGCCGGCGCGACCCATCTGTTCGAGGAACCGGGCGCACTGGAAGTGGCGGCACGGCTGGCTGCCGGGTGGTTCGCCACACACCTGGCAGGGCGGCGGGGCGCGGACCCGGCAACCGGTGAACAGGAGACATCATGATGTTCCAGGACAGGACCGAAGCCGCCACGCGGCTGGCGCAAGCGCTTTCGAATTACCGCGGCACGCATCCCGTGGTGCTGGCCGTTCCACGCGGGGCGGTACCGATGGGCAGGATCCTGGCCGACCAGCTTGGCGGCGAACTCGATGTGGTGCTGGTCAGGAAACTGGGTGCGCCATTCCAGCGTGAACTGGCAGTGGGTGCGGTGGATGAGAGCGGCTGGGTTTATGTCACGCCCTTCGCCGAACAGACTGGCGCCGATCCGGCCTATATCGCAGAGGCGCGCAGAGAGCAGCTGGAACTGCTGCGCCGGCGGCGTGCGCTCTACACGCCCGGGCGCACCGCAACTCCGCTGGGCGGCCGCACGGTCATTGTGCTGGATGACGGCCTGGCCACCGGTGCCACCATGATTGCCGCGCTGCACGCGGTGCGGCAGCAGCAGCCTGCGAGGCTGATCTGCGCCGTGCCCGTGGCCGCTCCGGATTCCCTGGCCCTGGTGGAGGACTATGCGGATGAAGTGGTCTGCCTGGCCGCGCCCGCTAATTTTCGTGCGGTTGGCGCGCATTACAGGGAGTTTCCGCAGATCGACGACGCCGAGGTGGTCGCCTGCCTGGCGGAGGGTGGGGGATGAATGTACCAGCCGCATCGGCGGCGGCCTGTGCGCTGAAAACCGCATTGCTGCAACGTGCTGCCGCAAAGGCCGGCGCCGTGCGTTGGGGCCTTCGGAGGTATGCGGCGGCGCGGCAACTATCGGGCGGTCGACGTGCGTCAACGCTGGGTATCAGGCGCCGCCAATATTGAAAACGAATCCATGCTGGCACGGTCAGCACCTGCGCGGTTTTGCCTGACGCTCTTGTGCGGAGACCCGCCCTCCATCCATGTGGGAGGCGTCTGGATTTTTATGCCCATCCGAAGTTTACTGAGTGGAATGACGCCTGCAAGGAAGCGATCGAAACGCGGGCGATGAAGTGGGGGTGCGAAACATGGAATTGAAATACAAAGGCCGAACCGTCTCCATCCACACACTCAAGGCCGCCCCCGATAGTTGGGATTGGTCTTACGTCATCCACGGCGTCGAAACCAGGCGGCATGCCGATGCGCTTGCCCGGTCGGAAGATGTTGCGGTGGAGTGCGCTTTTCAAGCGGCCCGGAAAGTCATTGATCGCTTGTCGGAAGAGGACAATGACTAGCGTCATCACAAGCCGGGATTGATCGACGGCAGCGGAGGCAGCCAATGGATCGCGACACCATGGAGTACAAGGGGTTCGTCATCCATGTCTTCTGCGAGATGATCAAGGATGGCTCGTACACGGCATCGTGCGAAATCTGGGAAGACGCGGCTGTCGTGCACGATGCCAGATCGATTGGCCGGAACTCCGCCACTGCCGCGGATGCGAAGGCGGCGGCTTACGGATGGGCGAGGCAGTGGATAGACAGCAATTCTTGAGCATGAGGCGGGGCCGGTACCTCGGCGGCGTCTGGCCGGATCTCAATGACATCCGGACGCACTGGCGGACAAGGGGTGGAAGCGCGCTGGCGCGGGACAGGCACCTGAAGGCAGGCTCGAACGATTGCGAGGGCCGCGTGACGTACAAGGCAGTGGCCACGGCGCTGGCCTACGAGTACATGCCTGCCGACCAGTTGCTGGACTGATTCCGTGCCGCAACAACGCCGCCGTCGGGTTGCTTCATTCGCTATCGGGGTGCGATGGAGGTGCGGTCCAAATTACCTCCGCCTGTTCCTGGCACGGCGCGGCGACCGGTGTCGCAAGCATGGCGCATCAGGACGGTCTTCCTGCCATATCCGGCCATATCGCCTCGTGAGCTCGGCTTCACTGCGCGAAGCCATCCGCTTTTTGTACGCAAGAGATGAGCGGCCGCGCGTATGCTGAGTATGCTGGATAAAGTAGACGCTCACCTGACCAACCGGAGGGAATCATGACCGCGCCTGTTACACCCCAGGTTATGCCCAAGTGCCCGTCATGCGGCGCGCAAGGGATGGATAAGATTGCCCACCGTCATCAGCTCTCGCACAGCAATGTTCCCCTCTTCGTTGTCGTTCACTGTAATGAGTGCGGGCATGTTTATGGGGTCCTGCCACACTCGCAGGCATAGGCAGGTCCGCGCTACGCAACGCCGCTTTTCCTAGTCGCGAGGAGGCAGCCATGTTCAAGCATCTTCTGGTACCCACGGACGGATCCCCGCTCTCCGAAACCGCAGTCAGAATGGCGATGCTGGTCGCCAGGGACTTCCAGGCGAAGGTAACAGGCATTCACGTCATTCCCGAGTTTCGCGTCTTTACCCATCGCGTCGACATGCTCGAGGATGCGCAGGAGCGCTTTGCCCAAAGGGCTGAACACCATGCGGCGCAATACCTGGGCGTGATCGCGCAAGCCGCGAAGGAAGCAGGGGTGGAGTGCGAAACGGTCTGTGTAACCGGCGACCATCCTTATGAGGCGATCCTCCTGGCGGTGGAGGAGCGGGGCTGCGACCTTGTCGTCATGGCCTCGCACGGCCGATCTGGCATTCAGGGGCTGCTGATCGGCAGTGAAACCCAGAAAGTCCTGACGCATGGCACGATCCCGGTTCTTGTGTATCGTTGAGGGATCGTGCCCGGTTGACAGCGCCTGAAGCGCACCGCCTTCAGGCGGCTTGGCGGGTACCGATTCCTTCGCTCACGCTGCCCTGCGCGAGCCGCCTCCAGTTCTTCGCTGCATAGGCATGGGCTTGCCTTAATGCTGCCCACAGACCGACCAGCCTGAGTCTCTTCAGCAAGCCTCTGGCTTCGAATTCCGTCGTGCGCCGGACCCGTGTCCTGCCATCCCCGAGCGATTCAAGGGTGAAGGTGTCGATCAGCCTGCCAACCCAGGCGCGGCACCAGACGGTACTTTCCAGCATCTGGTACTGCAGCAGCCGGTCCGGCTCCAGTTGCAGGATGCGCTGGTTGATCGTGCCGCGGTCCGTGGTGCATTGGCGCGTATTCCCGACCGCGGCGGTGCCTTCCAGGACCCGGCAGCTCACTGGCTTGGGAATTCCGAACCAGAACAGCAACGGGCGCGACGTATCCATGCGCGCATGCAGGAAGTGCGGCCAGACATGCCGCGGCTCGCATTCGAAAATCCACTCGGATTTGATCTCCATAACCTGTGCCCGATTGCGGATAGTGGTTGGAGGAAACAAAAGGGAGCCGCGCGGGCTCCCCTCGTTCAACAGGCCGGCACGGCTTACAGTGCGGCGTCTTTCAGCTTCTTCATCGGGCGTACCTTGACCTTGACGGTTGCCGGCTTGGCGGCGAACCACTGGTCTTCGCCGGTGAAGGGGTTCTTGCCGAAGCGCTTCTTGGTGGCGGGAACCTGGGTGGCGACGACCTTGAGCAGGCCCGGCAGGGTGAACTCGCCGGCGCCCTTCTTGTGGACAGCGCTGAGCACCGTGTTTTCGAGATGGGCCAGCACGGTCTTGACTGTCTTGGCATCCAGTTCGGTCTGGGCGACGAGGTGGGCGACAAGGCTGGATTTGTTGAAGGTGTCCTTCAGGGGTTTCACCGCCGGTGCGGCTGCTGCGACCTTCCTGGCCGGCGCGGCCTTCTTTGCCGGTGCTGCTTTCTTTGCCGGCGCTGCCTTCTTGGCGGCAGGCTTGGCGGTGGTCTTTACGACAGCATTTGCTTTGGTAGCCATGGGTCTTGAATCTTGTGTTCGTTGAATTGCCGCCTGCTGCCGACGGCAGCAGGCGCGCGGCGAGCATAGCACTCCGCGCGGCGCATGCCAAACGCGCGCCATCGGCGCGATTCAGGCTGACACGGCCGTCGATGGCCGCGCGGATCATGGCTTGCAGGCGCTCCGGTCCGCGGATGTGGTGAATAAGGCTATTAAAATGCGAACGATCCGACGCGGATCGCGGTGGTCAGGCGGAGCGGCTCCGCATGCCAACCACGGCGGCAGGTCATGCAACCGTTGGCAGTTGCTGGTCCGCTTTGGCGCCGAGGCCGAAGCGGCGACCGCGATTCTGCGCAAGCACTGCCGAGCCTACGACGGATCTTTGGTACGCGTACGCGAAACGGCTCCCATGATGCCCAGGCCGAGGGCGATGATACACACGATGCCCACATAGACCTGTGCCACACCAGCGGTAACGAGACCCCACGCTATGCCGCCGACGAGCAGCAGCAGTCCTACCAGGTAGAGCGCGAACGACATGAGGCAGCTCCTTGCAAAGCGCCGCGAACCGTCGCGGCATAGGAGCAATTTAGTCGGCGGGTCCGCTGTCGGCTATCGGAGGATCGCGGAGATTGACGTAGGCCGGTTCTGACTTGTCCAGTGTGGCAAGTCCAGTGGCGCCTGGTGCAAGGCAATGGTTTCGGGGCGCGTGCGTCTTGGTGTCGCGCACCCCGTAGCCCTTGAGGAGGACGATTTCGCCATCCTGGATTACGGCGTGCGCGAGACCTGGGGCTTTGCTGTCCTGCATCGACACTGCGATGAGCCGGCGGCACGCTTCGCATCGGAAGGGAGCGAAGGCGCGCATGCCGGGCAATGCGCGATCCGGTTACGCGCCTGGCAACCACGCGCGGCGGCGCGCCATGTGCACGCCATTGGCGCGGCAGGAAAGACGCCTTACTTGGCGGGCGCTTCCGCCGCGCGCTTGTCGGCGTCGCGCAGCCGCTTGACGGCTTTGCCCAGCAGGCCGCCTTCRCTATCGGATACCGCGGCTTCCAGCGTTGCCAGCGCTGCCTTGATCTGCGCGCCGTGGGCGGCGGAGAAGGCCTGGTCTTCAATCAGGGCGTCGGCCTCCTTGCGGGCGCGCTTGCCCAGCTTGCGGGCGAACTCGGGGTCGAGCTGGCCCTGGGCGGTGGCGTTGGCGATATGGTCGAGCAGGGCGATCAGGCCTGGCGCCGTAGTGGTGGCCGGCACGGCTTCCTCGGTCTTCCTGAGCTTTTTGGGCATAGTTCTTTTCCTCCGGTTGGGGCTCGATTCTATCGCTGGGGCAGAAGCGGGGCCTGCTTCCAAATATGAAAGATTCATGACAGCCGCGAGCAGGGCAGCCTCGCCACCCAGCGATTTGCTGCGGTGCACACCATAGCACATCGCGGCACGGAATCCCCGGGCCGGCACCACTGGCACCGGGGCACGGGGCATGAAAAAAGGGGAGGGGCACTGCGTGCGCCTCCCCTTTTCTGTGGCTGCCGCCCCGCGGATGGTCAGACCACCGTGGCCAGCGCCAGGGTCAGCAGCAGCGCGATCACCGAGATCAGGGTTTCGCAGACCGACCAGGTCTTGAAGGTCTGGGCCACGGTCATGTTGAAATACTCCTTGACCAGCCAGAAGCCGCCGTCGTTCACGTGCGAGAGGATCAGCGATCCGGCGCCCGTGGTCAGCACCAGCAGTTCGGGCCGGGTGCCCGGCACGCTGGCGGCGATCGGCGCGACGATGCCGGCTGCGGTGGTCATGGCTACCGTGGCGGATCCGGTGGCGATTCGGATCAGCACCGCGACCAGCCAGCCGAGCAGCAGCACCGACACATGCGCGCCGGTGGCCACGTCGACGATGGCGTTGGAGATGCCCGAATCGCGCAGCACGCGGCCAAAGCCGCCGCCGGCGCCGACCACCAGCGTGATGATGGCGGTGGGCGCCACGCACTCGTTGGTGAACTTCAGGATGTTTTCCCGGTTGAAGCCGCGGGCCTTGCCGAAGGTGTAGAAGCTCACCAGCGCGGCGATCAGCAGGGCGATCACCGAATTGCCGATCAGCTTGAGGAAATCATTGAAAAAGGTCTTGGGCGTGCTGATGACATCCGCCCAGCTGCCGATCAGCATCAGGAACACGGGCAGCAGGATGGTAAACAGCGTGATGCCGAAGCCGGGCAACTGGTGCGATGCCTTGACGCTCTCGTCTTCCTCGGTGAACTGTTCGGCCAGCGGATTGATATCCGGCAGCTTGACGTAGCGGTCCATCAGCTTGGCGAACAGCGGGCCGGCGATGGCGGCGGTGGGGATGCCGACGATCAGCGCGTACATGATGGTCTTGCCGATGTCCGCCTTGTAGGCGGTCACCGCCAGCAGCGCGGCAGGGTGCGGCGGGATCAGCCCGTGCACCACCGACAGGCCTGCCACCATCGGGATGCCCACCAGCACCATGGAGGTCCCGGTGCGCTTGGCCACGTTGAAGGCGATCGGCACCAGCAGCACGAAGCCCACCTCGAAGAACACCGGCAAGCCGACGATAAAGGCGATGGTGACCATGGCCCAGTGCACGTTCTTCTCGCCGAAGGCATCGATCAGCGTGCGCGCGATGCGTTCGGCGCCGCCGGATTCGGCCATCATCTTGCCGAGCATGGTGCCCAGGCCCACGACCAGCGCGATGTGGCCCAGGGTGCCGCCCACGCCGGCCTCGAACGATTTGACGATGTCGCCCATCGGCATGCCCACGGCAAAGCCGAGCAGCACCGACACGACAACCAGTGTGATGAAGGGGTTGAGCTTGAACTTCGCGATCAGCACGACCAGTGCGATCACGGCGATCAGCGCGTAAAGCAAGAGTGTGGTTCCGGTTACGGCGCCCATATTGTCTCCTTTGTGCGGGGTCCGCCGGTGGCCCGGCGGGGCTCCCCCGCGTCCGCTATGAAAAGGGCCGCGCTGGCGGCGGCCGGTTCAGGTTGTTCGTGGCAGGCTGGCCTGGGTTCAGGCCGCCGGCTTCTTGTAGGCGATGCAGTCCACTTCCACCTTGCAGTCGACCACCATGCTCGACTGCACGCAGGCGCGCGCCGGCGGGTTGGCGCCGAAGTATTCCTTGAAGATCTTGTTGAAGGAGGCGAAGTCGCGCGCGTCGTCCAGCCAGACGCCGCAACGCACGATGTGCTCGGTGCCGTAGCCGGCTTCGGCCAGGATGGCCAGTACGTTCTTGATGGCCTGGTGGGTCTGGGGCACGATGCCGCCGTCGATCACCTCGCCGGCCACCATCGGCACCTGGCCGGACACGTAGAGCCAGCCGTCGGCTTGCACGGCACGGGCAAAGGGCATGTGCTGGCCACCGGTGCCGGCGCCGCCTTCGACGCCAAATCGCTTGATATCCATGGGGAACTCCTGAAGCAAATTGCAGATTGGGTTTATTGCTGGCCGCGCGGCACGGGGCGCGCGGCCGGGATTCACCACGCGGATTGCCGGCCGCGCGGCCTCGTTACTGTGGCGTTGCGGCGTTCGCCCCTGCGGGCTTGCCGCGTGCAAGGAAGCGGCCCGCGCGCGTGCCGGTGGGCCGGCGCTGTTGCCACGACAACTCGCCGTTGACCCACACCGCGGCGATGCCCTCGGCCGGTTGCATGGGGTCGGTGAAGCTGGCCGCATCGCGAATCGTGGCGGCGTCGAACAGGACCAGGTCCGCCCAGTAGCCTTCGCGCACGAAGCCGCGTTCAGTCAGGCCGAAGCGTTCGGCCGACAGCCCCGTCATCTTGTGGATCGCTACCGTCAGCGGGAACAGCTCGCGATCGCGCGCGTAATGGCCAAGCACACGCGGAAAAGCGCCCCACAGGCGCGGGTGGGGCAGGGGGTCGTTGGGCAAGCCATCGGAACCCACCACGGTGGCGGGGTGGCTCAGGATGCGGTCCACGTCCGCGTCTTCCATGCAGTGATAGACCGCGCCGGCCGGCTGCAGGCGGCGCGCGGCGTCTTCCAGGCCGAGCTCCCACTCGGCGGCGATGTCGGCCAGCAGCCGGCCGCCCATGTCCGGGTGCGGTTCGGACCAGGTCACCATGATGTCGAAATCGCTGGTGACCTGCTTGAGGTCGAGCGTGGAGGAACTGGCGGTGTAGGGATAGCAATCGCATCCCACCGGCTGCCAGCGCTGGGCCCGCTCCAGCGTGTCCAGCACCTCGGCGCTGCGGCCCCAGTTGTCGACGCCGGCGCATTTCAGGTGCGAGATCACCACGGGCACGCGCGCGTGCCGGCCGATGCGGAAGGCTTCGTCCATCGCTTCCAGGATCTCGGCGAACTCGCTGCGCAGGTGGGTGGCATAGAGCGCGCCGGCGCGGGCCAGCGGTTCGGCCAGCGCCAGCACTTCGTCGGTGGTGGCGGAGAACGCATTGGCGTAGGCCAGCCCGGTGGACAGGCCAAGCGCGCCATGGTCGAGCGCTTCCTCAAGCTGCGCGCGCATGGCGGCGATCTCGGCCGCGGTGGCGGTGCGGTCCAGCCGGTCCATATGGTTGCTGCGCAGCGCGGTATGGCCGACCAGGGCCGCCACGTTGACGGCCGGCTGCGCCGCCTGCACGGCTTGCGCGTAGGCGGCGAAATCGGGATAGCGGAAGGCATCGGCGGTGCCCAGCAGGTTCATCGGATCGGGCGGTTCGCCGCGCAGCGCGACGGGCGCCGCGCTGATGCCGCAATTGCCGACGATCACGGTGGTGACGCCCTGCGACAGCTTGGGCGTCATCTCGGGCTGGCGTATCACATTGGTGTCGTCGTGCGTGTGCACGTCGATAAAGCCAGGGGCCAGCACCAGCCCTTCGCCTTGCACCACATGCGCGGCGCTGCCGGGATCGATGCCGTCGGCACCGTCCTCGAGCATGGCGATGCGGGCGATGCGCCCGGCGCGCAGCGCCACGTCGGCCAGGCGCGCTTCGGCGCCGGAGCCGTCGAGCAGGGTCGCGCCGCGGATCAGGGTGTCAAACAGTTCAGGCATGGTCAGTCTCCGAGCGGCTGGCGGCTTTCCGGGGCATCCGGTCCGGCAGTGTTGCCGCGGTGCGCGTCGAGCACGTACTTGAGCCGCCGCAATTGCTCCTGGCTCTGGTCCTGCTGGAGCAGGGCGAGCTGGGTAGCCAGCACGTCCATCACCAGCAGCATCGCGTAGCGCGAGGCCGAGGGCTTGAAAATAAAATCGGTTTCCAGCGTGCGCACCGGCAACAGCACGTCGGCGCGTGCCGCCAGCGGCGAGCCCAGCGCGGTCACCGCGACCAGCTTCGCGCCGTATTCGCGGGCAATATCGCAACTGGCCAGCATCTCGGGCACATTGCCCGTGGCGGAGAAGGCAAGCACGACATCGTCCTTTTGCAAGGTGGCCGCCACCATCTTCTGCAGCAGCGCGTCCTGGTAGCTGGCCACGGGACGGCCCAGGCGGGCCAGGCGGTAACGCGCCTCGTCGGCCATGAAGGACGAGCCGCCACCCATGCCAAAAGCGTAGACCATGCGTGCCTCCAGCAACAGGCGCGCCGCACGCTCCATATGGTCGGGGTCGATCAGCTTGCGGTTGACCTCAAGTGAGTCCAGGATATCCGCATGAATGCTGTCGGCCAGCGTGGCCGGGGACGGCTCCGCCGCGCGGGCGACTTCCGCCTGCAGGAAACGCTGGCCCACCGCGGTGGCTTGCGCCAGGCGCAGCTTCAGGTCGCGCACGTCGCGGCAGCCGATGGCCTTGGCGAAACGGGTCACGCTGGCCTCGCTCACCCCGGCCTGGCGCGCCAGTTCGTTGATGCTGGTGGCCGCCGCGCCAGCCAGGTCCTGCAGGATCACTTGCGCGACCTTCTGCTCGGCCAGGCGCAGCGTGGGGCCACGCTCGGCAATGCGGGTCAGGATGTCGAAGGGCGCGGACATGGTTGGCAGGTCGGTGGTGGAGGCAAGCGGGTCCATCGGGCCGATGTTGCCCCGGAGCCAGCTTTGAATGTTACTTTATAACAAGGGTGAAATATCGTAATTTCAAGGCTATCATTACGTCAATCGGAATTTTTCAGGATGATGGCAACATGCGTGAAATAAAGTACCAAGCCGGCACGATCGATCCGCTCAACAAGGCGCTGGGCAAGCTCGAGGCGCCGCTGGCGCCCGATGACGCTGGCCAGGTAGGCTGGAAATTGCTGGCCGAAGACCTGAGCCTGCCGGCGGCGGTGCTGTATGAAGAGCGCCTGGTGCATAACCTGGAGTGGATGCGCCGCTTCATGGGCGAGTACGGTGTGCAGCTGGCGCCGCATGGCAAGACCACCATGGCGCCCAAGCTGTTCGCGCGCCAGCTTGCCGCCGGCGCCTGGGGCATCACCCTGGCCACCGCGCACCAGACCGCCGCCGCGTATGCGCACGGCGTGCGGCGCGTGATGATGGCCAACCAGCTGGTTGGCCGCCGCAATATGGAAATCGTGGCCGACCTGCTGCGCGATCCGGATTTCGAGTTCTTCACGCTGGTGGATTCGCCTGAACTGGTGGACCAACTCGGCGCCTATTTCAGTGGCCGCGGGCAGCAGCTACAGGTCTTGCTGGAGCTGGGCGTGACAGGCGGCCGTACCGGCGTGCGCGACGCGCGGCAGCAGGAGGCGGTGCTGGCGGCGCTGGCGCGCTGGCCCGGCGTGCTGTCGCTGGCCGGCGTGGAAATCTACGAAGGGGTGCTGAAGGAAGAGGCCGACATCCGCGCGTTCCTGCAACGCACCGTCGCGGTGACGCGCGAACTGGCCGCGGCGAGGCGCTTCGGCCGCAACCCGGTGGTGATGTCCGGCGCGGGCTCGGCCTGGTACGACGTAGTGGCGGAGGAGTTCGCCCGCACCGACATCGGCACGCCGATCGACATCGTGCTGCGCCCCGGCTGTTACCTCACGCACGACGTCGGCATCTACCGCGCCGCGCAGCAACGCATCCTGGCCAGCAACCCGGTCGCGCAGAAGATGCGCGAAGGCCTGCTCCCGGCGTTGCAACTGTGGGCCTATGTGCAGTCGATTCCCGAGCCTGACCGCGCCATCATCGGCATGGGCAAGCGCGACGCCGCCTTCGACGCCGGCATGCCGCTGCCCGCCCAGGTGTACCGCCCCGGCACGGAGGCCCCGGTGCCGGTGCCCGTGCACTGGGAAGTCACCGGCATGATGGACCAGCACGCATACCTGCAGATCCGGCCGGGCGACGATCTCAAGGTCGGCGACATGGTTGCCTTTGATATTTCGCATCCATGCCTTACCTTCGACAAATGGCGCCATATCCCGGTGCTCGACGGCGACCTGCGCGTGATCGACCTCGTGCAGACGTTTTTCTGAAACGGCATCGCAGGCAGCAGTGACGAGCAGCAACGAACAGCAACGACAGCAACGACAGGGGACGCTTGCACCATGAGCATCGACATTCTCGCTTTCGGCGAAGCACTGGTTGAATTCAACCAGCAGCCCGACGATCCCACGCGCTACCTGCAAGGGTTTGGCGGCGACACTTCCAACTTCTGCATCGCGGCCGCGCGGCAGGGCGCGCATGCCGGCTATATCAGCGCGGTGGGCGAGGACACCTTCGGCGAACGGCTGCTGGCGCTATGGACGCAGGAGCGGGTCGATACGCGCCACGTGCGCGTCGATGCCGGTGCGCCGACCGGCGTGTACTTCGTCACGCACGACGCGCACGGTCACCGCTTCGACTACCTGCGCAGCGGCTCCGCGGCCAGCCACTACAGCCACGAGAACCTGCCGCACCACGCCATCGCCGAGGCGCGCTACCTGCATGTTTCCGGCATCAGCCTGGCGATCAGCACCAACGCCTGCGACGCCGGCCTGGCGGCAATGGAGCACGCGCGCAAGGCGGGTTGCAAGGTCACGCTCGACACCAACCTGCGCCTGCGGCTCTGGACGCTCGCACGCGCACGCGGCATCATGCGCGAGGCCTTTGCGCTGACCGACGTATGCCTGCCAAGCTGGGACGACATCACGGTGCTGACTGGTCTCAACGACCGCGACGCCATCGTAGACTACCTGCTGGGCTGCGGCATCGGGCTGGTGGCGCTGAAGCTGGGCGAGGAGGGTGCCTATGTGGCGACCCCCGACGCCCGCTCGCTGGTGCCGCCGTACCCGGTGCGCCCGCTCGATGCCACCGGCGCCGGCGACTGCTTCGGCGGCAGTTTCGTCGCTCGCCTGGCCGCTGGCGACGATCCCTTCGAGGCCGCGCGCTATGCCAACGTCGCGGCCGCGCTGTCCACCACCGGCTACGGCGCCGTGGCGCCGATCCCGTTTATCGAAACCGTGCTGGCGCGAATGGCCCAGTCGGTTTCCGTGATTGCCTGATACCGCCTGGCGCCCGGCGCCGCCCAACGGGCGGCCGGGCAGGCCGGCTTGCAACCCCAAGCGCCAAGTCCCATCGTCCGACCTTACCGAACACCCACTGCCATGCAAACTCAATCTCCCTCGCTGATCGAACGCCTTGTTAACGTGCCGGTGATCCCGGTGCTCGAGTTTTCCTCCGTCGACGAAGCCCTGCATGTGTCCGAAGCCCTGGTCGGCGGCGGCCTGCCGGTGCTGGAGATCACGCTGCGCACGCCCGTGGCGCTGGACGCCATCAAGGCCGTGGCGGCTGCGTTTCCGCAGGCCTGCGTGGGCGCGGGGACGGTGCTGACAGCGGCGGACCTCAAGGCCGTAGGCGATGCCGGCGCGCAATTCGCGGTCTCGCCCGGGCTCACGCCGGCACTGGCCGTGGCTGCGCAGGGCGCCGGCGTGGCGCTGCTGCCTGGCGTGGCCACCGCCAGCGAAGCGATGGCGGCCATGGAGGCCGGCTTCAAGTTCCTGAAGTTCTTCCCGGCGGAAGCGTCGGGCGGGGTGCCGATGCTCAAGTCGCTCTACGGACCTTTCGCGCAGTTGCGCTTCTGCCCCACCGGCGGCATCGATCTCGCGCGTGCGCCAAGCTATCTCGCTCTGCCCAATGTGGTGTGCGTGGGCGGCTCTTGGGTGGTACCCAAGGACGCCGTGGCCAAGGGCGACTGGGCGCGGGTGCGTACGCTGGCGCAGGAGGCTGCCGCGCTGCGCAAGAGCGCCTGACGCCTGCCTGGGGCGTCGGACAAAGGCGGATAGCACGCCGCCTCGCCAGGTTCTAAGCTTGCCTTATCCGGACTGCTGGAGGCAGCATGTTTGCGCGATTGGCGGGAAAGGCGGCGGGTAGCGCGGCAAGCTCCGCGGGAAGCGGGGCCCGCCGGCTGCGCCGCGCGCTGGTTTGCGCGCTGGTCCTGTTCGCCGAGTCCTGCGCCAGCCTGCCACCGTCAGTTCCACGCGAGCAAACCGCCGCCCTGTCCGACCCTGCCACCACCGCCCTGGGGCGGTTGGTCGCGGAAAGCTCGCCCGACCCGGCCCTGTCCGGCTTCCACGTGATCGCTTCCGGCGAGGAAGCCTACGGCACCCTGATTTCGCTGGCGCAACATGCCACGCGCACGCTGGATCTCCAGTACTACATCATCGAGGCCGACGAATCCTCCCGCGAAATCCTGCACCAGGTGCGGGCCGCCGCCGAGCGGGGCGTGCGTGTGCGTGTTCTGGTCGATGACCTGCACAGCGATGGCGAGGACCGGGCCTTTCTGCGCTTCGCGGGACATCGCAATATCGAAGTGCGCATGTTCAACCCGTTCCCGGCGGGGCGCTTTTCCAAGTTCACGCGGATGCTCTCTTCCGCCACCGACGTCCGGCGCCTGAACCGGCGCATGCACAACAAGGCGTTTATCGCCGACAACGCACTGGCCATGACCGGCGGGCGCAACATAGGCAACGCCTATTTCGTGAGGGCGCCGGATACCAATTTCGTCGATCTCGACGTGATCGCGGCCGGGCCCGCCGTGCGCCGGCTCTCCGCTGCCTTTGACCAATACTGGAACAACCCGCTGGCGGTATCGGTGGAAACACTCGCGACCCCGGCCGAGACGGCGGACGCGGCCGCCAGCGCCGGTGGCGCCAGCGCGGCACGGCCCGAGCGGACCCTGGTCGACGCGGAAACCGAGCGCAAGCGCATCGAGGCACAGGGTATGACGCCGCCCGGCACAATCGACGCACGCGCCAGCTTCCTTGGGCGCCAGTTCGCGGGTGGTGGCAAGCTGGCGCTCGAATGGGCATCCGCCAGCGTGATGGTGGATGCGCCGAGCAAGGTGTCGCCGGACCAGGCGCCCGCCGCCCGCGAGACCATGGGTGAAGAACTGGGCCGCATGCTCAGCGGGGCGAACCGGGAGATCATCCTGATCTCGCCATACTTCATCCCTGGCGACCGCGGGGTGGCGTGGATGGCGGATCTGGTCAAGCGCGGCGTGAAAGTGCGCGTGCTGACCAACTCTCTGGCCGCCACCGATGCGCCCATCGTCCACGTCGGCTACCGGCGCTACCGGCCCGACCTGCTGCGCGCGGGCGTGGAACTGCATGAGCTGAAGTCGCGACCCGGCCGGCCGCAGAAAATCATCGGGGATTACACGTCGTCGCAGGCCAGCCTGCATGTGAAGGCCGCGGTCGCGGACCGTACCAACCTGTTCGTGGGTTCGATGAACTTCGATCCCCGCTCGGCCAGCCAGAACACCGAGACTGGCCTGATCATCCACAGCCCGAAGCTGGCGCAGCAAGTCGCACAGCTATTTGCCGGGGCGATCGATGACAACAGCTACCTGCTGCGCTTGTCCGGACAGGGCGCGGTGCAATGGGTGGATGGCAAGGGAGACAAGGCAGTGGTGTTGGATACCGAGCCGGATACCAGCTGGTCGAAGCGCACCTGGATCGACGTGCTCGCGCCATTCACGCCGGAGGAGCTGCTGTAACACCCCCGGCGCGCTGGCCGGGGATGACGAGCGAGGCGGCGGGTGGAGGCGGGCGGGTCGCGCCATGCCAGGCCCACGCCGCCAGGCACCGGAGCCGGTGCCGGCGACACATCCTATTTGCTGCGATCCGCCGCGCCTTCGAGCTTCTGGCCGCCCTTCTGAATATCCTGGCCGAGCCCGGCCATGGTGTTGCAGCCAGCCAGCAGGGTGGCAAACAGAATGCAGAAGATCCATCCTTTTTTCACGCCAGACTCCTTTCGATCATTGAATTCGCCGCAATTCTACCGTTGTCGCGGGGCACTATGAAGCGCGACTCCCGCCATTTTGTAACCGTTCGTGCCCGGCGAAACGTGCAACAGGACGCCGCATTCCGGGGACGAGGCGGCAGCAGGGGCGGCCTGGCTACGCCAGCAGCTCGCGCGCACGGGCGCAAATGGCCGCATGTGTCTGGGCCAGCCACTGGGCCGGGAAGGGCTGGGCCAGCAGGTAGCCTTGCACGGCACTGCAGCCCCAGTTGCGCACCTCGGCCAGTTGGTGCCGCGTTTCGATGCCCTTGGCGCAGACTGGCAACGCAAGGCGCTGTGCCTGCTCGCAGGCGGATTGCAGCCGGGCGGCGCCGGCGCTCTCCTGGTTTGGCTGCGCGGTCGTGCCGATGCAGCGCGCATCGAAGGTCAGCAGATCCGGGCGCAGGCGCTCCAGGGTCGCGCTGCCGCCAGGTGCGTCGGCAAAGTCGCTCAAGGCAAAGCGCACGCCGGCGCGCCGCAGCGTGGCCAGCTTCGCGGCAGCCACGCGGTCGGTGGCGAGCAACGCACCGGGGGGGATCTCCAGGCAAATCCTGGCCGGGTCCAGATGCCGGCGTTCCAGCGTGCGCAGCAGGGTATCGATCATGGGGGTACCGTGCATCTGCGCGCTGGACACCAGCAAGGAGAGTTCCACCGGTTCGCCGATGCCCGGGCAGTTCAGCAGGGGCAGGGCGTTTTCCATCAGCCACCGCGCGACGTCGCCCATCATGCCGAGCGATTCCAGCGCAGGCAGGAAGTCCTGTGGCGCAACACGCCCGAACTCGGGGCTCTGCCACCGCAGCCTGGCTGTATAGCCTGTCACGCAGCCCGTGGACAACGATGCCCGTGCCTGCAGGTTCAGAGCAAGCTGGCTTCGCGCCAGCGCGTGCGGGAGGGCAGCCAGCAGCGGCGTGGAAAGCGGCCGGGACGTTGTGGCAGCGTTGGCGGCAACGCCGTCACCGCCGCGCTTGCGCACACGCAGCATCGCGTCATACGCTTCGCGCAGGCTGCGCTCGGCCGGCTTGTCGGGTTCGTCAAGCGCCACGCCGACGCTGCTGGCCAGGAACAATTCGAACCCATCCTGCAGGAAGGGGCGTGCGAGGCCGGCGGCCACGCCGCGTGCCAGGCGCAGCGCGGCTTCCATGTAATCGGTCGCCGCCAGGGGTAGCGGCACAGCCGCGCCGATGTCGGCTTGCCCCAGCCACGTCATCTCCGCCGGGGGCGCCAGCGCGGCTACACGCGCCACTGCCTGCGCGCGCAACCGTCCGGCCAGATGCGCGCCGAGCATTTCGCTGGCGTGGGTAAAGCGGTCCAGGTGGATAACAAGGACCGCGAATCGTTGCGTGGCGGGCGATAGTTGCCGGCGCGCTGCCAGAGCGCAAGCGAAATCGCTTGTTTCCCGTGGGTCCACCTCCGCCGAGCGGACATCGTCGTCTGCGTCAGGATGCATGGGGGGTCCCTGTCGTGATCCGGGCACGATCCGGCCATGCCGTGACCGCACCAACCGCCATGCCATCCGTGCCCCGGCCTGGGGATCTTGTCCTCAAGCCGCAGTCAGGAGTGGCACGGCACAGCCAGATCATACGGCACGGCAGGCGCCGCCCGAAGAGCTGCGGATACAGGGATAGTGCGGATTCGCGGGGGCTTGACGGAGCTCAAAATCCGGCGCCTGGCGTAACCAGGCCTGGCGGGCAGGGTGATCAGCCGGTGGTTTCGGCGTCGGCGCCGTCCTCGGGCGGCACGCGCGAGGCCAATACCTTGTCGATGCGCTTGCCATCCATGTCGACGATCTCGAACTTCCAGTCGGCCCAGCGCACCGTGTCGCCGGTTTGCGGGAGCCGGCCCAGCAACAGCAACAACATGCCGGAGAGCGTGTGGTAGCGCTCTTTGTCCTCTTCCGGCACGTGGCGCAGGCCAATGCGGTCTTTCAGCTCGGGGATGGGGATCAGGCCATCGAGCAGCCAGGAGCCATCCTCGCGCTGCACCGCCCATTCCTCGCCGACGCCGTCCTGCTTGAATTCGCCGGTGATGGCTTCGATCAGGTCCTGCAGCGTGACCAGGCCCAGCACCTCGCCGTATTCGTCGATGACGAAAGCGATCTGGCCACCCGAGATGCGGAAATTCTCCAGCAATTCCATGCCGGTCACACTCTCCGGTACGAAAACCGGAGGTTGCACCACGGCGGCCAGGTCGGTGGGCTCGCCGCGCAGGCGGCGCGCAAGCAACTGGCGCGCGCTGACCACGCCGAGCATGTCGTGCATGCCGCCGCGCACCACCGGGAAGCGCGAGTGATCGGACTCCTCGATGCGGCGCAGGTTTTCTTCCAGCGGGACTTCCACGTCCAGGCAGACCACGTCGCCGCGCGGCACCATCAGCGAGGTGAGCTGGCGGTCGTCGAGGCGGAACACATTGCGCACCATGGTGTGCTCGTGCTGCTCGATGACGCCTGCCTCCGAGCCTTCCACCAGCAGCGCATGGATCTCTTCTTCGGTGACGGCCGGGCCACGGCCGCTCTTGACGCCAAGCATGCGCAGCACCAGCCGGGTCGAGCTGGAGAGCAGCTTGACAAAGGGCGTGGAGGCCAGCGCCAGGAAGGAAATCGGGCGTGACACCAGGCGGGCGATGGTTTCCGGCGCCATCTGGCCGAGACGCTTCGGTACCAGTTCGCCAAGCACGATGGAAAAGTACGTCAGGCCCGCCACAACGATGATGGTTGCCACGTAACCGGCGGTCGACGCCTGCAAGCCAAGGCCTTGCAGCCACACACCGAGCGGCTGGGCCAGGGTGGACTCGCCAACCACGCCGTTAAGCACGCCGATCGAAGTGATGCCGATCTGCACGGTCGAGAGGAAGCGGGTGGGGTCTTCGCCCAGCTTGATCGCCTCGATGGCGCCGCGGTCGCCTTCTTCGATGCGCCGTTGCAGGCGGGCCTTGCGAGCCGTCATCAGGGCGATTTCGGACATCGCGAACAGGCCGTTGATCAGAATCAGCGCCAGTAATATGGCAATTTCCATCAGGGTGCGCGCCCTGTGCGCGCAGGAGTTATCGAGGCCCAAAGCATAACATCGCTGTGTGTCAGGACCGCTTCCGGCCTTGCACAGAGTGGCTTATCCATCGCCCGGCGGTATCTGCGGCCGAACGGGCCGCCGCCCCCCGCGCAGCGCGAAAACCGAACGATGCGCCGTTCGAATTCACGACGTTCGAGACGGTGCAAGTCGCTTGTTCCCACTTTCCGTAGCCCGGGAATATTCGATATCCCATTGATATAAAAAGAAAAAACGCTTGTCTCCGCGGGCTGGCACAGCGGTTGCGATACAGACACCGGACCACCGTGCCACGCGGTGAGTCTGGCAACGGCGCTGCCTGGCAGCCGCCGTGAACGCTGTCAAAGCAAGGAGACAAGGATATGGAAGTGCAATCACAAGTCCAGGTGATGGGCATCGACGCCGGCGGCACGATGACCGACACCTTCTTTGTGCGCGCCGACGGGCGGTTCGTCGTCGGCAAGGCCCAAAGCAACCCGGAAGACGAATCCCTGGCCATCTTCAACTCCTCGGAGGACGCGCTTGCGCACTGGCAGCGCGGCGTCGACGACGTGTATCCCGAACTGTTGACCTGCGTGTACTCGGGTACCGCGATGCTCAACCGCGTCGTGCAGCGCAAGGGACTGGACGTGGGCCTGATGGTCAACAAAGGCTTCGAGCACGTCCATTCGATGGGGCGGGCCATCCAGAGCTACCTGGGCTACGCGCTGGAGGAGCGTATCCATCTCAACACGCACCGCTACGACGAACCGCTGGTGCCGCTGTCGCGTACCCGCGGCGTGACCGAACGCACCGACGTGCAGGGTGCGATCGTCATACCGCTGCGCGAAAACGAAGTGCGCCAGGCAACGCGCGAACTGGTGGCGGCCGGGTCAAGGGCCATCGTGATCTGCTTCCTGCAATCGCACAAGAACGGCACCAGCGAGCAGCAAGCTCGCGACATCGTGCGCGAGGAACTCAAGAAGCTGGGCGCCGATCTCCCCGTGTTCGCCTCGGTGGACTATTACCCGCAGCGCAAGGAAAGCCACCGGATGAACACCACGGTGCTCGAAGCCTACGCGGCCGAGCCCTCGCGGCAAACGCTCAAGAAGGTCAGCGACCGTTTCAGGAAGCACGGCGCCAAGTTCGACCTGCGGGTGATGGCCACCCACGGCGGCACCATCAGCTGGAAGGCCAAGGAACTGGCACGCACCATCGTCTCCGGCCCGATCGGCGGCGTGATCGGCTCCAAGCTGTTGGGCGAGACCCTGGGCTACGACAATATCGCCTGTTCCGACATCGGCGGCACCTCGTTCGACATGGCGCTCATCACCAAGGGCAACTTTGCCATTGCCGCCGATCCCGACATGGCGCGCCTGGTGCTGTCGCTGCCGCTGGTGACGATGGACTCGGTGGGCGCCGGCGCGGGCAGCTTCGTGCGGCTCGATCCCTATAGCGGCGCCATCAAGCTCGGTCCGGACAGCGCGGGATACCGCGTCGGTACGTGCTGGCCGGAGAGCGGGCTGGACACGGTGTCGGTTTCCGACTGCCATGTGGTGCTGGGCTACCTCAATCCCGACAACTTCCTTGGCGGCGCCATCAAGCTGGACGTCGAGCGGGCGCGCCAGCATATCAAGGCGCAGATCGCCGATCCGCTGGGTTTGTCGGTGGAGGATGCGGCAGCGGGCGTGATCGAACTGCTCGACCTGCAACTGCGCGAGTACCTGCGCTCCAATGTAAGCGCCAAGGGCTACAACCCGACCGAGTTCGTCTGCTTCTCCTATGGCGGGGCAGGGCCGGTCCATACCTATGGCTACACCGAAGGCCTGGGGTTCAAGGACGTGATCGTGCCGGCGTGGGCGGCGGGCTTCTCGGCATTCGGCTGCGCCTGCGCGGACTTCGAATACCGCTATGACAAGAGCGTCGACCTGGCGCTGCCGCAGGACGCCGCCGAGGCGGACAAGGCCCAGGCGGCCCAGACCATCCAGAAGGCGTGGTCGGACCTGGCCGCCAAGGTGATCGAGGAGTTCAAGATCAACGGCTTCAAGCCCGAAGACGTGATCCTGCGCCCCGGCTACCGCATGCAGTACATGGGCCAGCTCAACGACCTGGAAATCAGCTCGCCTATCGTCAGTGCCGCCACGGCCGGGGACTGGGAGCAGATCGTCGACGCCTTCGAGGAAACCTACGGCAGGGTGTACGCCAGCTCGGCGCGTTCGCCGGAACTGGGCTTCTCCGTCACCGGCGCGATCATGCGCGGCATGGTGATTACCCAGAAACCGGTGCTGCCGGAAGACCCGGAAGGCGGGCCGAAGCCGCCTGCGCAAGCCCGCCTGGGAACGCGCCCGCTGTACCGCCAGAAGCAGTGGCGCGACGCGGTGCTGTGGAAGATGGAGGCGCTGCAGCCCGGCAACATCATTACCGGACCGGCCATCATCGAGTCGGACGCGACCACCTTCGTGGTGCCCGAGGGCTTTGCCACCACGCTCGACAAGCATCGCCTCTTCCACCTCAAAGAAGTGAAGTAAGGAGACACGCCATGAACATGATGTCCAGCAAGGAAGTCGGCCTCGCCGACCTGCTCAAGACCGGCGAAACGCTCAAGCAGTTCCGCGACGCCATCCTGGAGCGCACAGCCAGAACCGGCCACTACAACGGGCTCACGCGCCTTGAATTCCGCGAGCGGGACCCGATCCGCTACGAAAAGCTCTTCTCCAAGCTGCGCGGCGGCCTGGTGCATGCGCGCGAAACCGCCAAGAAGATCGCCGCCAGCCCGATCGTCGAGCAGGAGGGCGAACTGTGCTTCACGCTCTACAACGCCGCGGGCGATTGCGTGCTGACCTCGACCGGGATCATCATCCACGTCGGCACGATGGGCGCGGCGATCAAATACATGATCGAGAACAACTGGGAGGCCAATCCCGGCATCCATCCCGGCGACATGTTCACCAACAACGATTGCTCGATCGGCAATGTCCATCCTTGCGACATCGCCACCATCGTGCCGATCTTCGCGCACGGCAAGCTGGTCGGCTGGGTGGGCGGCGTGACCCACGTGATCGACACCGGCGCGGTGACGCCTGGATCGATGTCGACCGGGCAGGTGCAGCGCTTCGGCGACGGCTACATGATCACTTGCCGCAAGACCGGGGTGAACGACACCCCGTTGCGCGACTGGCTGCATGAGAGCCAGCGCTCGGTACGCACGCCGAAATACTGGATCCTGGACGAGCGTACCCGCATTGCGGGCTGCCACATGATCCGCGACCTGATCGAAGAAGTGATCGAGGACGAAGGACTGGAAGCCTACGAAGAGTTCTCCTACGAGGTGATCGAGGAGGGGCGGCGCGGCCTGCAGACACGCATCAAGGCGATGACGTTGCCCGGCAAGTACCGCAAGGTCGCCTTCGTCGACGTGCCATACAACCATCCGGACGTGCAGACCTCATCGGCTTTCGCCAAGCTCGATTCGATCATGCATTCGCCGGTGGAAATGGAAATCCGTAAGGACGGCTCGTGGCGGCTGGATTTCGAGGGCGCGAGCCGCTGGGGCTGGCACTCGTACAACGCGCATCAGGTGGCCTTTACCAGCGGCATCTGGGTGATGATGACGCAGACCCTGGTGCCCACGCAGCGCATCAACGACGGCGCTTACTTCGGTACGGAATTCCATCTGCCCAAGGGTACCTGGATGAACCCGGACGACCGCCGCACCGGCCATGCCTATGCCTGGCATTTCCTGGTCTCAGGCTGGAGTGCGATGTGGCGCGGCCTCTCGCAGGCCTACTTCAGCCGTGGCTACCTGGAGGAGGTCAATGCCGGCAACGCCAACACCTCCAACTGGCTGCAGGGCGGCGGCATCAACCAGGACGGCGAGATCCACGCGGTCAACAGTTTCGAGGCGTCCTCGTGCGGCACCGGCGCCAGCGCCATCAAGGATGGGCTGAATCATGCCGCGGCGATCTGGAACCCGGAAGGCGACATGGGCGACATCGAGATCTGGGAAATGGCCGAGCCACTGCTCTACCTGGGGCGCAATGCCAAGGCCAATTCCGGCGGCTACGGCAAGTACCGGGGCGGCTGTGGTTTCGAGACGCTGCGCATGGTGTGGAAAGCGCAGGACTGGACCATGTTCTTCATGGGCAATGGCTATATGAACAGCGACTGGGGCTTGATGGGCGGCTATCCGGCCGCCACCGGCTACCGCTTCGAGGCCCACAAGACCGGCCTGAAGGAGCGCATTGCCGCCGGCGACAGCCTGCCGCTGGGCGGCGATGCCAATCCGGACCTGCCGGATTACGAGAACCACCTCAACGCCGGCGCGGTAGTCAAGCGCGACCAGCAGTGCATGACCACCGAGGACTGCTACGACAACTACGACCTGTACCTGAACTACCTGCGCGGCGGCCCGGGCTTTGGCGACCCGCTCGACCGCGAGGCGGAAGCCATCGAGCGGGACCTGAACAACGCCTTGCTGTTGCCGGAGTACGCGCAGAAGGTCTACGGCGCCGTGGCGACCAGGGATGGCAACGGCATCTGGAAGGTGGATGCCAGGGAAACGGCGCTGCTGCGCGTCGAGATCCGTAACCAGCGCCTGGCGCGCTCGCAGCCCGTCCAGGAATGGATGAAGGGCGAGCGCGAGCGGATCCTGGTCAAGCACGCTTCGACCCAGGTGCAGCACATGTTCGCCACCAGTTTCGGTCTGTCGAAGAAGTTCGAGCAGCAGTTCCGTACGTTCTGGGATCTGCCGGACTCGTGGACCCTGACCGAGGACGAACTGGACGTGCCGACCTATGGCTCCAAGTACCGCATGGACCTGTCCAAGATGCCCGACGTCAACACCGTGGTGCTGGTCGAGGAATGAAGCCCGGCCCACGCCAGCGAACACAGACATCAGGCAATACGCCACCAGAGAGGATTCAATATGTCCACCTACACCAGTGAACAGGTCAAGAACCTGGTCGACGGCAAGCTCGACTGGGACACCACCTTGCGCATGCTGTCGATGCCCAAGGATGCCGCGCGCTTCCAGCTTTACGTGGAAGCACTGCAGAAGAAGCTCGATTGGGACGATCRCATCGTGCTGCCGCTGAGCCCGCACATGTTTATCGTGCAGCAAGCCAAGACCAGGAATTGGGTGACCCAATGCGACTGCGGCCATGTCTTCTGCGACTATCGGGAGAACTGGAAGCTGCACGCCAACGTCTATGTGCGCGATACGGACGAAGCCATGGCCGAGGTCTATCCGCAACTGATGGCGCCGGATACCCAATGGCAGGTGTACCGCGAGTACTACTGCCCGAAATGCGGGACCATGCACGACGTGGAAGCGCCTACGCCGTGGTATCCGGTGATCCACGACTTCGAGCCGGATATCGATGCGTTCTACACGGACTGGGTGAAGTTGCCGCTGCCGGAGCGCGTGGATTGATGCGCGCATCGGCACGGAAGTAATTGTTTGTCCACTTTCTGGCCCGGGGATGGAGCGGCCATCCCCGGGCGGAAGGCCTGGCGGCCGTTCGATTTTCGGACGGCCGTTTCGTTTTCGGCCGGTCGCTGGCGGACGATCCGGCGCGCGTGCGGCCCGGCAGGGCGCGCGGCCGATGGCTGGCGCGTGGCCTGGAACTTGCACATAGGCAAGTCCCGGCTGGCTTTGGCGGCAGCGTCGGGAGTAGCATGCAGGAAGCGGGCCCTGGTCCCGCAAAGCAGACAAGACAAGACAAGACAAGACAAGAGAACGAGCCGGCGAACCGGCCATCCGAGCCCGCATCGAGCGGGCCCCCGCAAGGAGACACGGAATGCAAGAAGCCGGCACACCGATGGACTGGTTTTCTCATCCCGACCACGACGCCAGCATCATGTCCGCCTGGGAACACTTGATCGACGGTGGTGAGGCGAGTGCCGGAGAATTGCGCTGCGTGGTCGACGATTCCTGGCGCCGCTGTCTGGTGGGCCAGGTCGATCCCGGTGCCGGTGCCGCGCCGCCACCGCTTGACGAAGGGGCCCTGCGCGCCCGGCGGGAGAAGAACGATCGCCTGCTCAGCGCCAGCCTTCCGTTGATACAGCAGACCCGCGAGTTTCTCTCCCAGACCGGCACCATCATGCTGCTGGCCGATCCCGACGGGATGATCCTCCAGCAGGAGGGCGATATGCGCATCGTCGAGCCGGCCGGGGAAGTGGGCCTGATTCCCGGCTGCGACTGGACCGAGCTCAACTGCGGGACCAATGCCATCGGTACCGCGCTGGCCTTGCAACAGCCCGTGCAAATTCACGGCGCCGAGCATTTTTGCGCCGGCATCAAGCGCTGGACCTGCTCGGCCACGGTCATCCGCGATCCGCTGGACGGCGGCGTGCTTGGGGTCATCGATGTGTCCGGCCTGGCGCAGACCTACAGCCGGCATAGCCTGGCGTTGACGGTGTCGCTGGCCGGCCGTATCGAAAGCCGGCTGGCCAAGCTGGCCATGGAGCGCCGCCTGCGCCTGCTGGATCGCTGCATGAGCCATTTTGCCTCGGTGCGCAGCGATGGCGTGCTCGTCCTCGATGCGGGCGGGCGCCTGATCAAGGCCAATCCGCAGGCACCGGCCGCACTGGCACGGCTGGGTGTGCGCACGGCGCTGAACAGTGCGTTTTCCGTCCCCGGCCTGGACGCCCGCGCGGCGGGCGCGGGCTCCGGACCACTCCCCGAATGGCTGCGCCTGACCCGCTTCGAAGCGATCCGCGACAACGGTGAGATGCTGGGTTTCGTCGTGGTGATCCCTGCCGCGCCGCATCGTCTTGCAACAGGTGCTGTCGGCGTGCCGGCCGCCCGGCCGGGCCTGGCCCCGGCGTTTTCACGGATCGTAGGCAGCAGTGCTGCCTTGCGCTCCGCCGTGGAGAAGGCGCAGCACCTCGCGCCGTCCAGGGTGCCGGTACTGCTGCTGGGCGAGACCGGTGTCGGCAAGGAACTGTTTGCGCAGGGGATTCACCAGGCCAGCGCTTGCGCGGATGGCCCGTTCGTGGCGCTCAATTGCGGGGGGCTGTCGCGGGACCTGCTCGCCAGCGAGCTCTTCGGCTATGCCGAGGGGGCGTTCACCGGGGCACGCAAATCGGGCGCGCCCGGCAAGATCGAGGCCGCCAACCGGGGAACGCTGTTTCTGGACGAAATCGGGGAAATGCCGCTCGATATCCAGCCGCACCTGTTGCGCGTGCTGGAAGAGGGGGAAATTTACCGGCTGGGCGAAAACACGCCGCGCAAGGTCAGCTTTCGCCTGGTCGCCGCCACCCACCGGAACCTGCGCGACGATGTGGCCGCGGGAAAATTCCGCATGGACCTGTTCTACCGCATCGCCGTGACCAATATCGCGATACCGCCGTTGCGCGAGCGCAAGGACGATATTCCGGCCCTGGTCACGCACTGGCTGGGGCAGCTATGCGAGCGCTACGGCCTGCCGGTGGCCTCGTTCGATGACGACGCTTACCGGTGCCTGCTGGCCTACGACTGGCCGGGCAATATCCGCGAATTGCGCAACGCGCTGGAGGGCTCCTTGCTGATGGCCGAAGGCGGCGTGATCACCATGGACAAGCTGCCGCTCGAAATCAGCGCGGTGGGCATGCCGGGCGCCACCGGCTTGCCCAAGGGCCTTGCCAGCAGCGCGCCCGAGACGGTGTACTCGCTGGAAATGGCCGAATCGGAATCCATCCGCAAGGCCCTGGCGTACAGCGGCGGCAACCTGACCAGGACCGCGTCGCGCCTTGGCATCGCGAAGAGCACGCTGTACCAGAAGATCCGCAAATACGGGTTGAGCGCGGCCCTGAGCGAAACGCGCGGCAGGGTGACATAGGGCGGCGATACTCACCGCTTTCCGCACCTTCAGTCTTCCAGTTTCAGGCTGGCTTTCTTGACGAATGCATTCCAGCGTTCGTATTGGTCGCGGGCGTAGCGGTCCAGCGCCGGGCCATCGCTGGCCACGACCTCGAAACCCGCCTGGGTCAGCTTGCGGTGTGTTTCAGGGTCCGCCAGCGCGGCCTGGAACGCTTCGGTGAGCTTGCGCACCGTCGCCGGCGGGGTGCCGGCCGGGGCGAAGATGCCGATCCAGGAATAGGCCTCGAAGCCGGGAAAGCCGGATTCCGCCACGGTCGGAACATCGGGCAGGTCCGGCAGCCGCTGGTTGCCGGTGACGGCCAGCGGCTTGATCTTGCCTGCGGCAATCTGGCCCTTGAGCGCCGCGTAGCTCAGCAGCGTCAGGCTTGACACATTGCCGAGCACGGCCTGCACGGCGGGCCCGCCGCCGGCATAGGGGACATGCAGCAACTCGACGCTGGCCTGGCGCTTCAGGTCCTCGGCGACCAGGTGATTCATCGAGCCAAGCCCGGTGGAGGCGTAGCTGTATTTGTTCGGCGCCTGTCGGGCGGCGTCCAGGAAGGTCCGCAGGTCTTTGCCGGGCACGGTGGGCGAGGCGCCGATGACCAGCGGGAACCGTACCGCCAGGGTCACGCCGACGAAGTCCTTGAAGGTGTCATAGGGCAGCTTGGACTTGGCGATCGGATTGATGGCGTGGGTGTCGAAGCTCACCAGCACGGTGTTGCCGTCCGGGGCGGAGCGGGCCACGTACTGGGTGGCGAGCTGGCTGGCGGCGCCAGGGCGGTTCTCGATCACCACCGGCCTGCCGGCCGCCTCGGCCAGCTTGGGCTGGATGATCCGCGCGGCGATGTCGGTGCTGCCGCCGGGCGGGAAGGTCACGACCAGCTTCAGTGGCGTTGCGCTGTCCGCCAGCGCGGGCCGGATGGCCAGCGGCAGCAGGCAGGCCAGGAGCGCGACGCCGGCCACCAGCGCACGTCGGTTGACGGATGCTACACGTAGGCAATGCATGAATACCTCTCCCTTGGTCTGTTGGCGTCTGATGGCGTCCGTGACTTCCCGTGCGCGGTCCTTCCTGGCCGGCGGCCGCGCTTGCCGGCCCTGTGCCTCAGCCCATCCACTGGCTCACCGGCGCGGCGGAGTCCTGCAACTCCTGTGAAATCACATCGATCAGCGCCGGACCATCATGCTCCAGCGCAGCCCGGACGGCAGCATCCAGCAGCGCGGGATCTTCCACCCGCCAGGCCTTCACGCCAAAGGCTTCAGCCACCCGGGCGTGGTCGGTGCGGTTGAAGTCCACCGAGAAATAGCGTTTGTCGTAGCCGGCTTTCTGGCTGGCCTTGATCCAGCCGTAGACCGAGTTCGAGAACACGATCATCTTCAGCGGGATCTTGCGCCGCACCAGGGTTTCCATCTCGCCGCAGGTGAAGCCGAAGCTGCCATCGCCCATCACCGAGACGACCGTGGCGCCGGGGCGGCCGACGATGGCGCCGATGCCCGCCGACATGGAGAAGCCCAGCGCGCCATGCGCCCGGTTTGTGATGAAGTGGCGGCCGGRCCGGCTGGCATTGTAGTAGGCCGAGAAGTACGGGCAAGGCGTACCGGGGTCGGCGACCACGATGGCATCGTCGGGCAGGAGGCGGTTGAGTGCATCGACCACGCGCTCGGGCTTGATCGGCGTATCGTGCGATGCAGCCAGGGGGGCGAACGCGGCCAGCTTGGCGGCACGCGCCGCGCCAGCCAGCGCCACGCCGTCGGCGGCGTCCGCCGGGCGATGCGCAAGGCGGTCCCGCACGGCGGGGTTCAGCGCGCGCAAGGCCAGCAGCGCGTCGCCCACCATGCCGACCTCGGTCCGGTAATTGGCCGCGATCACCATCGGGTCGGCATCGATATGCAGGATCGGCACGCTGCGGGCGGGAAAGCGCCAGTGCTCGGTGGTGGTCGAACCGGCCCGGCACCCGATGAACAGCACCAGATCGRCCTGGGCGACAATCTCGCGGGTCGCCATGATGCCGCCGTTGGCGCCCACCACGCCGGCATTGAGCGGGTGGGTGTCGGCCAGGCTGCCCTGGCCGCTGACCGTGGTGCAGACCGGCGCGGACAGCATGACGGCCAGCGCGTCGAGTTCGCCGCAGGCGCCGGAAATCACCACGCCGCCGCCGCAAATGATGACCGGCGCGCGCGCTGCCACCAGCTTTTGCGCCGCGCGTTCGATTTCCGCGGGATCCGGGGCGTAGCGCATGGCGGGGAAACGGTCGTGCCCCTGCTGGGCCCAGACGTCGGCGRCATCGACCTCGTGCTTCTGCACATCGTACGGCAGGCAGATATGGGCTGAACCCGGCTTGCCCGTGGTCATGGCGCGGAACGCGCCGCGTACCGCATCGGGAATCTGGTCGGCACGGTCGACGGTGGTATTCCACTTGGTCAATGGCCGGTAGAGTGCCTCCTGGTCCAGCTCGGTCAGCGGGTATTTGCCGCGCGAACCCACCGAAACGTCCGACGTGATGCCCAACACGGCCACGGAAGATTCATTGGCCTCGACCAGCCCTGGTAACAGGTAGGTAGCCCCGCCGCCGCTCGGGCCTTCGCAGACGCCCACCTTGCCAGTGACGCGCGCATAGGCGTCGGCCATATAGGCGGCACTGCGCTCGTCCCGGGTCAGGATGTGGTCAATGCCGTGGTCCAGGCGCGCCAGGGCATCGTAAAAGGGCAGGCTGGTGTCGCCGCACAGGCCGAAGACGTGCTTCACGCCGTTGAGTTGAAGCATCCGCACCATGGCTTCGGCGCCATTCATCTTAGTCATCCGGGGAATCTCCAAATCCAGGGGCCGCGCGCCGCCCTGGTTGCGGGCCGGGCGCATGCCTGTCTTCGTTGCAGTTGAGCAGGCATGCGCAAAGGATACACATTAGAATACAGTTAAGTATACTTAAAATTGCAGCGCCGGGCCGGACGTGCCACGGGCACGCGGTATGATCCAGCGCCCATCCTTTCGAAGCGAAGCAGACAACAGCATGAAGACGCCTATTTCCACCGTCAGGCGAAGACGCGGTTCCGACGTGTTCACCACGCTTCGGGAGATGGCGATTTCGTATGAACTCAGGCCTGGCGAGCGCCTCAACGAGATTGAACTGGCCGAGCGGCTGGGCGTGAGCCGTACACCGGTGCGCGAAGCGCTTACCCGGCTGGCCACGGATGGTTTCCTGGTGGAATCGAGCCGCGGCTATATGCGCCGCCCGCTCGAAATCCAGGAAATGCTGGATCTGTACGAGGCCCGTGTCGCGGTGGAGCGGGAATGCCTGCGCCTGGCGTTCGCGCGTGCCACGCCGTCCGCTATCGCGGAGGTTGGCGCCTATCTCGATCGGAGCAAATCGGTCCCGCCGGATACGCCGGTGCGCGAACTGGTCGAGCTCGACGAGGGTTTTCACATGCGCATTGCCGCCATGGCCGGCAATGCCGAGCTCAGGCGCATGCTCGCCAGCCTCAACGAGCGCATCCGCTTCATCCGGTGGATCGACATGGAGAACATCGGCCGCGATTCCACCCAGCGCGAACATGCCGAGATCGTGCGCGCCCTGGCGGACCAGAACTGGGAGGCGGGCGAGCGCTATCTCAGCGCGCATATCGCGTTGCGGCGCGAACAGATCGTCGAAGCCATTACCAAAGGGCTGGCGAGGATCTACTTGCCGGATGCCGCCGAGGACGCACGCTCGCCGGAGTCGCCCGACACGGGGCGTTGAACCTGCGATTACCTCGGAGGTAGTCGCCAGGTGGCCATCGCCATGCTGTAATACGGCCATGGACACCCTGACCCCCAGCTCCGAAACCGCACTCGACTTCCCCGGCCTGCTGCGCTACTGGCGCGGCAAACGCGGCTACAGCCAGCTCGCGCTGTCACTGGCGGCAGGGGTCTCCCAGCGGCATATCAGTTTCCTTGAATCCGGCCGCGCCCGGCCCAGCCGCGAGATGGTGCTGGCGCTGGCCGACCGGCTCGGCGTGCCGCTGCGGCAGCGCAACCGCCTGCTGCTGGCCGGCGGGTTTGCGCCGGCCTACAGCGAGCACGGGCTGGCCGCGCCCGCGCTGCAGATGGTGCAACAGGCGGTCGCGCTGATCCTGTCCAAGCAAGAGCCGTATCCGGCGGTGGTGCTGGATCGCTTCTGGAACATGCTCGATGCCAACCAGGCATACCGCCGCATGATCGGGGTACTGCTGGGCGATCGCGCGCCATCCGTGCTGGAGGAGAACAGCGGGCGCATCAACCTGATGCTCACCGTCTTCAATCCGGATGGCCTGTGGCCGGTCATCGAAAACGCGCGGCAGGTGGGGCGTTACCTGTTGCGGCGCGTCTGGCAGGAATTGCAAACGCAGGCGCAGGACCAGACCGCGCGCGAAATCTTCAACCGGATTGCCGGATGGCATCCCGACATGGTCGGCCCGGCCGGCGTCCCGCTGTTCGATGACGAAGCCGCGGAACGCACGCCACCGCCGATGTTGCCGGTGGCGCTGGCGGCCGAAGGTTTCCGCGCCTCGCTGTTCTCGACGCTGACCACGCTGGGCATCCCGCAGGATGTCACGCTGCAGGAAATGCGCATCGAGTGCTTTTTCCCGGCCGACGATGCCTCGCGCGCCGCGCTGGAGGCGCTGTCGAAGYGGACGTCCGAAAGCCCGCCCTCCAGTGCCCACCGGGGCGTGGCTGTTGGCAGCGCATGAGGTAGCGCGTGGCATAGGGTCATGAAAGGGGTGAAAGTCAGTGGCTATGGTCTATTGCCATTGAGAAATTCCCCAAAATCCCATGGCTTTTTCGATTTGAGGATTTTCCTAATAATCGGGATTGAGCGATTATTGATTCAACTCTCCGGGCAGAGTGCGTGCCGCTATCGCGCTGCATCCATGATGCGGCAACGCACCTTCGATGGGGCTGAAGCGAGGGGCTAGCTGCCTGCCGGAAGGCGGCCGCGGCACGGTATGCGACAATGCGGGCTGTTTTTTGGTCTACACGAGGGTCCGTCCATGTCCTTGCGCGCCTTATTCCATGCTGCCGCCGTGCTGATCGGCAGTAGCATTTGTCTTGCCGCGTATGCCGAACCGGTTACCGCAACGGTTCGCCCCGCCGCCGCGGGTTTATATGAGTGCCAGGCTCCCAATGGGGGCACGGTGTTCCGTTCCACGCCGCGCGAGGGTTGCGCGATGGTGGCCGCGCCGGATCCTTCGGCGCCCGACCCGCAGCGCTGGCTGCCCCTGACGGGCGCAAACGGGGTGGTCTCCTACTTTGACAAGAGTTCGGTGCGCCGCCGGGGGCCCGAGGTCGGCGTGGCCGTCATGCGTAACGCGCCGGCCGGCGTGATTCGCACCGCCAGTGGCGAACCGATCCGCTCCTCGCTCAGGCGCATGGTCTTCAACTGCGCCACGTCCATGTACGCGGTGGTCGAGCAGACGCTCTATGCCAAACGCTACGCGCGCGGCGAATCGCTCTACACCATCAGCGCGCCACAAGCCGGCATGCCGCAGCCGGCCAACGCCGGCACCATTGCCGGCGAACTGCTGGGCCGGTTGTGCCATTGAGGCCTTTGCCGGCGCACCTGGATGCATCCAATGCTGCGCCGCAGTGTCGATGGGCGTGCTGATGCGTCAACCCATCCCGACCTTGTGCCGTTGTTGATGGTGATGAAGCGGGGTGCCTGTGGCCGCCAAGGGCCACGGCCAGGCTTCTTTCCACAGCTGACCAGGAGGCTGATATGAAGAAGTGGATCGTGATGTTGTCGCTGGCCATGTTTGGCGCGGGTGCATATGCGCAGGCGTCGGCTCCCGCCGCCGGCGATAAGCCTGCCGCGGCAAGCTCGAGCAAGGCGACAAAGCCCGCCAAGACGAAAAAGAACCACGCACCTCCCGATAGCGACAAGATGATGAATAAAGGCGCCTGAGCGCCGATAGCGAAAGGCGACAGGCAGCCCTTGCGTCATTGCGCCACCGCGCGCATGCGCTGGCCGGGCTAGTTCGCCACGCCGCCCGCGTCCGCCGCACCGCGCGTTGCATCACGCGGTGCGGCGTGCCCGGTACCGATGTCCAGCGGCGCCATGCGCCATTCCGGGGGGACTGGCATCGAGGCGGAACCTGATCGAGAGGCTGCGGCCTCTCTTTTTTTGCCCGGATGTATTCACACCGGCTTCCCGTCGCACAACGCCAGCTGACAGCTGGTCCGACTTTCCCGAACGTCTGCTTCAAACGTTCGCAGGCCTGATCCGGGTGCAGTGCACGATTTCGCAGGTGCGCCATGCGCCGTTCCAGTGCCGTACGGGGCCACGCCGCGCGCATTGACGGCGTCCAATCCATGTCCTAGCGTTGCAGATTCGGACGTCGGCCTCAAGTAGCGAAGCGGGGTGCAGCGGCATGCGAGACGACGGCGAGATGCTCGCCCCGGCTATCAGACCTGGCGGCAGCGCCAGGGAAGGGGCTGTAGAAATGGCTGCGTACACAACGTGCCCTGTGCGGCACCGCGCGCTGATCCAGCGATGTTGTCCATGTGACGCCCCAGCACGGGATCGGCACCGAAAGCGGCGTCCGGACGACCGGGGTTTCAATTTGTTGCAAACGTTGCGTGATCGAAACGTGACTTCCCAGGCTCGAATTGTTAAGGTTCTTTTGCGCATTGCAACAAGCCCGATATACGCTTGATCAAGTGAAAACAATGCGCCGCAAGATCCTTATCCGTGCTTCCCGGTATCTTCGCGGCCAGCATCCCGCCGTTGCTTTTGTCATCGCGGCCGCATGGTGGCCCGCCTTTTGCTGCGGTGACTGATCGACCCCGATTTTCCAACTCTGCCTGTCACTGGCATCCATGTCCGAAACCGTTACCCTGCCAACCATCCAATCTGCCCAACCCCATACAGCGGCACGCGCCAATGCGGGCGCCATGCGTCTGGGCAGGTGGTTGTGCGGCGGCATGCTGGCGGTGTGCGCGATGGCCGCGCACGCGTTCGACTTCGATACCGTGGCGGCGCGCGCGCGCCAGCTGGCCGGAACGCCTTACAAGGCGCCTGCGCAGAACCTGCCTCGCGAACTTCGCGAACTGTCCTACGAGCGATATCGCGAGATCGAGTACAAGCCCGAGCGATTCCAGTGGCGTAATGCCAAGCTTCCCTTCGAGCTTTCGTTCTTCCATGAGGGCATGGTGTTCGACCAGCCCGTGCGCATCAACGAAGTGGTGAGCGGCAGCGCGCGCGAGATTCGTTTCGATCCGGCCGCCTTCAACTATGGCCCGCACAAGGTCGATGCCGCCAAGCTCAAGCCGCTGGGCTTCGCCGGCTTCCGGGTGCTCTATCCCCTCAACAACGCCAAGAGCAAGGACGAAGTCGTTTCCTTCCTGGGCGCCAGTTACTTCCGTGCGCTCGGCAAGGACCAATGGTATGGCCTGTCGGCGCGTGGCCTGGCGGTGGATACCGCGCTCAATTCGGGCGAGGAGTTCCCGCGTTTCGTCGAATACTGGATCGAGCGGCCTTCACCGGCGGACAAGCAACTGACCATCTATGCCCTGATGGATTCGCGCCGCATGAGCGGGGCTTATCGCATCGTGATCCGGCCGGGCGCGGAAACCGCCATGGAGGTGAAGTCGCGCCTGTTCATGCGCGAGAACGTCACCAAGCTTGGCCTGGCGCCGCTGACCAGCATGTACCTGTWTGGCGARAACCAGCCTTCGGCGGTGCAGGACTACCGGCCCGAGGTGCATGACTCCGACGGTCTTTCGGTGCAACTCGGCACAGGCGAATGGCTGTGGCGGCCGTTGAGCAACCCCAAGCGCCTGCTGGTGACCTCGTTCGCGGCGACCAATCCGCAGGGCTTCGGCCTGATGCAGCGCGACCGCAATTTTGGCAATTACCAGGAAATCGGCGCGTGGTACGAGCGCCGCCCGAGCGCCTGGGTGGAGCCCAAGGGCAACTGGGGTTCGGGCCGGGTCGAGCTGGTGCAGATCCCGACTCCGGACGAGACCAACGACAACATCGTGGCGTACTGGGTGCCCGATAACCCACCCAAGCCCAAACAAGCTTTCGATTTCGAATATCGCCTGCTGTGGCAGAAGGACGGCGAAAAACAGCCGCCGCTGTCGTGGGTGACACAAACGCGGCGTGGCCAGGGGCTGAGCCGCAAGCAGGACGACACCAGTTTTTCGCTGGTGGTGGATTTTGAAGGCCCAGTCTTCAAGAAACTGGCTGCGGATACCCGGATCGATCCGGTGATCTCGGCCGACAGCAACGGGGAGCTGCTGAACACTTCGACGCAGCGCAATGAAGCAACCGGCGGCTGGCGCATGACGATGGTCGTGCGCCGCAAGGACGAAAACAAACCGGTCGAATTGCGCGGCTATCTTCGCAACGGCAATACAACCCTATCCGAGACGTGGAGCTACATCTTACCCCCAGGCTAAAGCAGCGCACGGCCCCGGCGGCATGCGAGCGCTATCTCGATCGCGTGCCGGTCTCTCCAGACCTGCGCCGCGAGCTTCTCAACAATGTCGCTTGCGGCGATGACGCGGATCCCGAATCGGCCATTCATTCGCTGCAGCAAAAACTCGCGGCTAAAGACGCTGGCCAGTCGCCGGCGGGCGCTACCTACGGTTCGGTAGGGCGTCGCCTCAATCTCGCGTACGGCGCCCCGCAAGCGGCGGGCGAGCCCCTGGTGCAACGCCGCGCCGATGGCACCGTGCATATCGACACCGGCCCGGCCCCCGAGCGCGGCTCGATGGTGCCGCGGGCATGGCCCCCGCACATCGTCACCGGTTTCCTTCGCAACCTGGGCCGGCGCGTGCTTGGCCGCCCACCCGTGCCTGAAACCTGGGACACCTTGCACGATGGTCCCGACGCCGAGGGCAAGTGGCATCCCGCGGGCGCGCATCGCCGCTGGGTGCTGCTTGGCCTAGTGGCCGGGCAGACCACACTGGCCACCTACTTCATGACAAAGGTGCTGCCTTATCACGGCACCGACCCGCTCGAGATCGCCGTGCTGGCGCTCTTCGCTATCCTGTTCTCGTGGGTGTCCGCGGGTTTCTGGACCGCGATGATGGGTTTCCTTGTGCTGGCCAAGGGCGGCGACCGCCATCTGATTTCGCGTTCGGCAGCGGTGGACGGACCCATCGCGGAAGAGGCGCGCACGGCAGTCATCATGCCGATCTGCAACGAGGACGTGAACCGGGTCTTCGCCGGGCTGCGCGCGACCTATGAGTCGATGGAGCGCACCGGCGAACTGGCGCGCTTCGATTTCTTCGTGCTGTCCGACAGCGGCGACCCGGACCTGCGTACCGCCGAGACCGATGCGTGGATGGAAACCTGCCGCGCGGTCAATGGCTTTGGCCGAATCTTCTATCGCTGGCGCCGTCACCGCGTCAAGCGCAAGACCGGCAACGTGGCCGACTTCTGCCGCCGCTGGGGCAGTGCGTACCGCTATATGGTGGTGCTTGACGCCGATAGCGTGATGAGCGGCGAATGCCTGACCACGCTGGTCAAGCTGATGGAAGGCAACCCCGGCGCCGGCATCATCCAGACCGCACCGCTGGCAGTGGGGCGCGAGACCATGTATGCGCGGGTGCAGCAGTTCTCCACGCGCGTGTACGGTCCGCTGTTCACCGCAGGACTGCACTATTGGCAGCTTGGCGAATCGCACTACTGGGGCCACAACGCCATCATCCGCATCCTGCCCTTCATGGAGCACTGCGCGCTGGCGCCCTTGCCCGGCAAGGGGCCCCTGGCGGGGGAAATCCTATCGCACGATTTCGTCGAGGCCGCCCTGATGCGCAGGGCCGGGTGGGGCGTGTGGATTGCCTATGATCTCGAGGGTTCCTACGAGGAACTGCCGCCGAACCTGCTTGACGAGGTCAAGCGCGATCGCCGCTGGTGCCAGGGCAACCTGATGAACTTCCGCCTGTGGATGAAGCAGGGCTTCCACGCGGTGCACCGCGCCGTGTTCCTCACTGGCGTGATGGCTTATCTTTCGGCGCCGTTGTGGTTCCTGTTCCTGGTGCTGTCCACCATCATGCTGGCCAAGCACGCACTGGTACCGCCGGAGTATTTCACGCAGCCTTACCAGTTGTTCCCGACCTGGCCCGAGTGGCATCCGGAAAAGGCGCTGGCCTTGTTCTCGGCTACCGCCACGCTGCTGTTCCTGCCCAAGGTCGCCAGCGTGCTGCTGCTGATGAAAGACTCGCGCAACTATGGCGGGCCGCTGCGCCTGGTCGCTTCGATGCTGATCGAGGTGGTGATGTCGGCCTTGCTGGCCCCCGTCCGGATGCTGTTCCACACCAAGTTCGTGGCGGCGGCATACAGCGGTTGGGGGATTACCTGGAAATCGCCTCCGCGCGAGGATGCGGAGACGACCTGGGGCGAAGCATTTCGCCGTCATGGCATGCATACCTTGCTAGGGCTTGCATGGGGCGGACTGGTGCTGTGGCTGGATCCAAATTTTGTCTGGTGGCTGCTGCCGATCGTCGGCTCGCTGGCCTTCTCGATTCCGCTCTCGGTGTGGCTGTCGCGGGTTTCGTTTGGCCGTGCGCTGCGCCGCGCCAGGCTGTTCGTGACGCCGGAGGAGGCCACGCCGCCGCGCGAAATGGCCGCCATGCAGAAGCACGTCGAGGCCGCGGGCGAACCGCCGGCATTTATCGATGCCGTGGTCGATCCCGTGACCAATGCATTGATGTGCGCCACCGGCTCGCCCCGCGTGGTACAGCCGCAGGCCACGCAACAGGAACATGCCGCGCTGGTGCACCAGGCTCTCACCGCCGGGCCAGATGGCCTCAGCGCCGCCGAAAAGCACGTGCTGCTGGGCGATCCCTTTGCGCTGGCCAGTCTGCATGAACTGGTCTGGGGTTCGCCGCTGGCGCATTCGGGATGGAAGGAAACCCGTGTGTTGCCCCGGCGCGCTGCCAATGTGGTGCCGCTGCGGCCGCGGCTTGCCTGAGTCTTGCGAGGGGAGCGGGTGCCCGCAACGGGCGCCCGCCGGCCCCGGCACTCCAGGGTGTCGCGGCAAGGAAATCAAACGGTTTAACGCAGCGCCGAAGAGCAGATGGGCGCGTTGATGTAGACGTCGCCCACGCGGCGCTCGCCCCGCTCGTTGCGCGTCATATAGCGGAACATCATGCTGATGCCCAGCTTGGTCAGGATTTCCACATCCCGGTTGGCGCAGATATTGCGCTGCAGGGGCGCGGCATAGCTGAGCTCGAAGCTGGCGAGGTCCAGCATGGGGCCTCGATACTTGGTCAGCTCAAGCTGGAAGAGGATGTGTTTGCCCGGTACCGACTGGCAGCGGCGCAGGCGCGTCTCGCCATCGATTTCGATGGGCAGCGCATCGTTGAGTTGTCGGCAGGCCCGCGACAGTATGTTGTCCGGCCGCGCGGTGTTGCGCAGCAATTCCGGTACGCCCGCTGCGCCGGTGTTCTGGCCAGTGGCCGCGCCCTTGAGCATTTGCGCCAGCGCATCGGCTTCGTCCACCACGACGGGTGCGGAGGCGGCGGCCCTGACTGGCGGCGTTGCCGCGCGCGCTTGCTGCGCCCACGGCAAACCGGCCGCGCCGGCGGCCAGGGTAAGTAAGACAGAAAGCAGTGTGTATCTTGTTCTCATGCAGGAAAACGTTGCCGGAAGCCGTTTCGGTGGCCGGGCTTCCGCGGTGCGTCGGGCTGCGCGATCGTCCGCCCGGGGCGTCCGACAGGCTGGCATTGTACCCTTGGCGTTACTGCGGTTGAAAGCCACGCACTCCTCCGATCCGCGGCGAAGCGAGGCCCGTTGCCGCCGGCATGTCCCGGCACCGTCGGGCCTGTCATCACAGTTGCGCGCGTCCAGGCGGATGCGCGCCTGCATCATCGCCGCGCGGCGTGTCGGGTGCGCGGCTTGTTACGCTATGCAACAATTACGCTTCTTACCGCTCCCGCGCCGCTCGCGTCGCTGACGCATTGGCGCAGGTGGCCATTCCGGCCGCCCCGTTGTTCCTCAGGATGTTTCGATGACTCGCTCCGCCCGCGCCCCACAGTCCGCGCGTTTCCCGCTTTGGCTCCTGGTATGCGCTTCGCTCACTGCGCTGGCGCCCCTTTCGATTGATATGTACCTGCCGAGCTTCCCTGCGCTGGCCGGCGATCTTGGGGTCGATATCGGGCGTGTGCAACTCACGCTGGGAACCTTTCTGGTGGGACTGGCGGTGGGGCAGGCCTTCTATGGCCCGATCAGCGACCGCTTTGGCCGCAAGCCGCCGCTGTACATTGGCCTGCTGTCCTATGCGCTCGCAGCGGCCGGATGCGCGCTCGCGCGCGACGTCGAGGCGCTGATGCTGTGGCGCTTCTTGCAGGCCCTGGGCGGCTGTGCGGGCATGGTAATGGCCCGTGCCGTGATCCGCGACCGGCTGGAGGCGCACGAATCCGCGCGCGCCTTCTCCTCGCTGATGCTGGTGATGGGCCTGGCGCCGATCCTGGCACCCATCATTGGCGGGGCCGTGCTCGCGGCCTTCGGCTGGCGCGCCATCTTCTGGCTGCTTTGCGCCAGCAGCCTGTTGATCTTGTGGGTGGTCCACCGGTACATGGAAGAATCGCTCGACACCGTCAATGCCATGCCACTGCGCCTTGGCCGCGTACTCGCCAACTACGGCGAGCTGCTGCGAGACCGGGGCTTCGTCGGCTATTCGCTGTCTGCCGGCTGTGCGCAAGCCGGGATGTTCGCCTATATTGCGGGGTCGCCGTTCGTGCTGATCGAGTTGCATGGCATCGATCCCTCTTATTACGGCTTCGTATTCGGTGCCAACGCGTTGGGCTTGATTGGCATGTCGCAACTTAACGCGCGCCTGGTGCGCAACCGCACGCTTGACCACGTGCTGGGGGGCGCCCTGGTTGCGCCGTGCGCGGCAGGCCTGGCATTGGCCGCCGCGGTGCTGGCCGGACTGGCGCCGTTGCCGGTGTTGCTGGCCGGATTCTTTGTGTTTATCGCCAGCCTTGGATGCATCCTGCCGAACGCGTCGGCCCTGGCCATGGCCGAGCAGGGCCAGCGGGCCGGCACAGCGTCCGCGTTGATGGGGACGCTGCAATTCGGGCTGGGCACCCTGGCCGGCGCCGGGGTCAGCTTCTGGCGCGACGGCAGTGCATTGCCGCTGGCGGTAGTCATGGGTATTTGCGGTACCGGTGCGGTACTGATGCGCGTCTTCGGCCGTTCAGGCAAACCGGCGCACGGCGCCGGCTGACTGCTGCCGCCGTAGCGTAGCGGGGCGGCCTGGTTCCACGCTTCCGGCGCCTCCTTTCTCGGCACGGTTACGTGGCCGCGCTGTTTTGCAGCACCACCAGCTGGGCTGGCATCGGCGCGGAGAATCCGGCCTCGCCGAAGCTCTCGCGGATCACGCGGTTGGTGTCGAAATACACCTGCCAGTAATGATCGGTATGGCAGTATGGACGCACGGCAAGGACGGGGCCGACCAGGTTGAATTCGAGAATCTCCACGTCCGGCGGCGGTTCAGTCAGCACGTTGGGCAGTGCGGCCATGCGTTCCTTGAGCAGCGCGGCGGCGGCGATGTGGTCGGTACTGCCGGCCAGCTGCGCCTTGAGTTCAACGCGGCGGTAGGCGTTGGCGCTGAAGTTCTGGATGGTGTCCGCGAAAATCTTGTTGTTGCCGACCACGGTCAGGACATTGTCGGGCGTATCCAGCGTGGTGCAGAACAAGCCGATCTCCCTGACCGTGCCGGTGATTCCACCCACCGTGACGAAATCGCCGACCTTGAATGGCCTCAGCACCACGAGGAAAGCCCCCGCGGCAAAGTTGGACATCAAGCCCGACCAGGCCATGCCGATGGCAACGCCGGCCGCGGCGATCAGCGCGGCGAAGGTGGTGGTCTGGATGCCGAAATAGCCCAGGATGCCGATCACCAGCACGACATTGAGCGTGACCGTGACGATGGACCCGACGTAACGCAGCAAGGTCGGATCGACCTTCTGCTTGGCCAGCGCCCCCTGCACCAGCCGCACCACGAAATGAATCAGCGACCGGCCGATCACCCAGAAGGCGAGGGCAGCAAGTATCTTGATCCCGAATTCGGTCGCATAGGCAATCACTACGTCCTGAAGCTTCTGCAGCGTTGTAGCATCCATCGCGGTTCTCCCTTGCTGGCTCGGCAGGTACACGGGCAACGAACATCGTGCAGCGGATTCCCGGGCGCATCGGGGGCAAGACACGAGTGCGGGCAACGCATTATTGCTACGCCGCGTGCGGAAGTTCAAGCACAAAATGGCCGCCACGAGCGCAGCGCGCCACTGGCCGCCAACGGCCGGGGATCCGCGGCAGCGGATGGCGCGGGGGGGCAAGCCCCCTGCGCGCCGCGGCTTACCAGTTGGTTTCGCGCTCCGGCGTGGCGGAGATGCGATGCAACGACAGGTCCGCGCCGTTGTATTCCGATTCGGCATCGAGCCGGATGCCGACCAGCTTCTTCAATGTGCCGTAGACCACGGTGCCGCCCACCAGGGCGATGACGATGCCAAGCAGCGTGCCGATCGTCTGCGCGCCCAGGGAGACGCCGCCGATGCCGCCCAGCGCCTGGCTGCCAAAGATACCGGCGGCAATGCCGCCCCAGGCACCGCACAGCCCATGCAACGGCCAGACGCCCAGCACGTCGTCGATATGCCATTTGTTCTGGGCCAGCGTAAACAGGTAAACAAACAGCGCGCCGGCGATGGCCCCGGTCACCAGCGCACCCAACGGATGCATCAGGTCCGAGCCCGCGCAGACCGCCACTAGGCCGGCAAGCGGGCCGTTGTAGGCAAAGCCGGGGTCGTTGCGGCCCGCCGCCCAGGCGGCCAGGGTACCGCCCGCCATGGCCATCAGCGAATTGATGGCGACCAGCCCGCTGATCTTGTCGACGGTCTGCGCGCTCATGACATTGAAGCCGAACCACCCCACCGCCAGCACCCAGGCGCCCAACGCCAGGAAGGGGATATTGGAGGGCGGGTGGGCGCTGATGCGGCCGTCCTTCTGGTAGCGTCCGCGGCGCGCGCCCAGCAGCAGGATTGCCGGCAGCGCGATCCAGCCGCCCATGGCGTGAACCACGACAGAGCCGGCGAAGTCGTGGAAGGGCACGCCCGCGACGGAGGTGATCCAGTCTTGCACGCCGAACCGGTTGTTCCAGGCGATGCCTTCGAAGAAGGGATACACCAGGCCAACCAGGACGAAGGTTGCCACCAGTTGCGGATTGAAACGCGAGCGCTCGGCAATCCCGCCGGAAATGATGGCGGGAATGGCGGCCGCAAAAGTTGCCAGGAAAAAGAACTTCACCAGTTCATAGCCGCTTCGTTGCGCCAGTTCATGGGCGCTGGTAAAGAATTCGACCCCATACGCCACGGTGTAGCCGATGAAGAAATAGGCGATGGTGGAAATGGCGAAATCCACCAATATCTTGACCAGGGCGTTGACCTGGTTCTTCTTGCGCACCGTGCCTAACTCAAGAAACGCAAAGCCCGCGTGCATAGCGAGCACCATGATCGCCCCCAGCAGGATGAACAGGGCGTCGGTGCCGCTTTTCCAATTGTCCATACATTCCTCGTGCTCAAAATGGGAGCACTGGTATGCAAAAAGCATTCCAGTGTGGGGCATCCTGGCGGGGAATCTGCACCGTGTTGGGTGCTTTTGCACCGGATTGTCGCGCCTGCGGGGGCTGCCCCGTTGATAGCAGCGAGGGCGATCGCCTTGCAGTCCCTGTGGGGACAGGCAAAAGCCTGCGCCAAAATGATGCACCGCATTGATTTGGGGCGTAGCCCTCTCACACCCATGCACCATAATGGGAGATTGCACCGCTCTTGCCCAGAATCGGGGCATGCCGCCGCCTGTGATCCGCGCATCGCACCGGCGGTGGTAGCGAGCGGACGAAGCAAAGCCGCATCGCGCCACAAGGGATGCGCGTCGCCCGTACGCGCGTTCGAATTCTGCCTAGCCTCAACGGGCGCATTTGAAAGGGCGGAAAAGGGGGGTAAATTCCCCGCAAAGGCGCTTGACTCAAGGATTTGCGGCTTTTTTCGTTGCATTGGTGCCACTGGGGATTGCCCAATGCGTAAAGCGCGGATTAGACTGCGCCGATCGGTAATTTGCCGCGTGGCAGACACTCCGATCAAGACGACCAACAAGGGAAATCAGCCATGAATAAAGGTGAACTGGTATCTGCCATCGCCGCGGACGCCGAATTGAGCAATGCAGCGGCAGAGCGCGCACTGAATGCGGCTCTGGACAATATTAAGAAGGCGGTTGCCAAGGGTGATTCGGTAACGCTGGTGGGTTTCGGCAGCTTCAGCTCCGGCAAGCGCGCCGCGCGTACCGGCCGCAATCCGCGTACCGGCGAGACCATCAAGATTCCGGCCGCAAAGACGGTCAAGTTCTCTGCCGGCCAAGGGTTCAAGGACGCTGTGAACAAGAAGAAGTAAGCAGTCCGCGCCTTGAGCGCTGATAAGAAGGCGGCCCGAAAGGCCGCTTTTTTGTTGGCGCCGGGGTGCGCCGGGACGTGCTCCGCCACAAGGCAAGGGGCCCGTTCCGGGTTAAACTGCCGATCGTCGGCACCAGCCTTTCGACCCGCTTCGCGGGTCCGCCCGGCCGCTTCCAGATTCCGGATTTCATCATGAACGACCTGTCCCACCAGCTTTCCATGACCGTGCTGATGACGCCGGACATGGCCAATTTCTCCGGCAATGTGCACGGCGGCACCATCCTCAAGTATCTCGACATGGTGGCTTATGCCTGTGCCAGCCGCTACGCGGGGCGCTATGTCGTGACCTTGTCGGTCGATCAGGTCGTATTTCGCCAGCCCATCCACGTGGGAGAACTGGTGACCTTCCTGGCAGCAGTCAATTTCACCGGGCGCAGCTCCATGGAGATCGGCATCAAGGTCATCACCGAGAACATTCGCAGCAAGCTGGTGCGCCATACCAATAGCTGCTATTTCACCATGGTGGCGGTGGACGATAATGGCGCCCCGGCCGAGGTGCCGGCGCTGGTGCCGCGTGACGAAGTCGAGCGCCAGCGCTTTGCCGCGGCCCAGCTGCGCCGCCAGCTTCGCCAGGAAATGGAAAAACGGCACGACGAAATCACGGGCAAGGTGTCCTGAGGTGGAAGGGGCACGCATGCATACCAGCCTGATGCGCCTGCTAGCGGCGCTGGCGCTGCTGGCGCCGGCCGCGCATGCCGAGGAGATCGGCAGCGTGAGCACCAATTTCCGCATGACCGGCTCCGACAAGGTGGTGATCGAGGCTTATGACGATCCGATGGTGCAGGGCGTGACGTGCTATGTCTCGCGTGCCCGCACCGGCGGCATCAAGGGATCGCTGGGCATGGCCGAAGATCCGCCCGAAAGCTCGATCGCCTGCCGCCAGGTCGGGCCGATCACGTTCAAGGGCCCGCTGCGCCAGCAGGACAACGTATTTTCCGAACGCATGTCGATCCTGTTCAAGACCTTGCACGTGGTGCGCACGGTCGACCGCAAGCGCAATACCCTGGTCTACCTGACCTACTCGGACCGCATCGTTTCCGGCAGCCCGCAGAACAGCGTGACCGCGGTGCCGGTGGCGGCGGAAACGCCGATTCCGGTCAAATAGTCGGCAACCAAGAATCCCATCCGGAGAACACAGCATGAGTCAGCAAGGCAAGGTAGCGCTGGTCACGGGCGCCGCCCGCGGCATCGGCAAGGCGGTGGCGCAGGCGCTGCTGGTGGCGGGCTACCGGGTGGTGTTCGCCGGACGTACCGCCGAACCGCTCCAGGCGCTGGCCGCGCAAGCCCGGGCCGATGGCCATACGGCGCTGGCGGTGCGGTGCGATGTGAGCGATCCGGCTTCGGTGGATCAACTGTTCGCGCAGGTCCGCGAACAGTTCGGCCGGCTCGACGTGCTGTTCAACAATGCCGGCATCAATGCGCCGGCGGTCTCGATCGACGAACTGTCGGTGGAGCAATGGAAGGCGGTGCTGGACACCAACCTGACCGGCGTCTTCCTGTGCTCGCGCGCCGCCTTCGCGCTGATGAAGTCGCAGAGCCCGCGCGGCGGCCGCATTATCAACAACGGCTCCATCTCGGCGCATGCGCCGCGCCCCAATACGGTCCCGTACACGGCCACCAAGCACGCCATCACCGGGCTGACCAGGAGCCTCTCGCTGGATGGCCGCGCCTTCGATATCGCTTGCGGGCAGATCGACATCGGCAACGCGGCCACCGACATGGCTTCGCGCATGGCGCGCGGCGTGCCCCAGGCCAATGGCGAGATCGCGCCCGAGCCGCTGATGGACGTGGCGCACGTAGCGAGTTCGGTGCTCCATATGGCCAACCTGCCGCTCGATGCGAATGTGCAGTTCATGACTGTGATGGCCACCAAGATGCCCTTCGTCGGCCGCGGCTGAACATCGCCCCGGCCGCCTTGCCCGCCTGCCGCGGGCAAGGCGGCTTGCTAGTTGGCAAGCGGCGCCAGCGCCTCGCTTTCGGCCCGGCAGTCGCCGGTGGGCTTCAGGCCCTTGGCGCGGACGTCGGCAAGCTCCGACCTGGCAGCCGCCAGATCCGCAAGGAAAGCGGGGTCGGCATGCAGCCGCGCCACGGTGGCTGCGCCCATGATGCGGCCCTGCATCGCATCGCTTTGCCAATGCACATTGCAGACCAGCCGGCTCTGCCCATAGGCCAGCCCGCGCGCCAGGATCGCATTCGACTGTTGGGGCGCGATTTCCGCCAGGATCAGTGCCCATGCCCAGCCAACGGCGTTATGCCCCGACGGGTAGGAGCCGTCCTTGGAAAGCATGGGCTCTTCGGCGGACGTGCAAGTCGGCTGATGGTTCACCCTGAAGGGCCGGGCGCGCGCATATTTGTCTTTTACGCCGTAGGTGGATAGTCCCGCATCGGCCAGGGTCCGGCGCAGCAGCAGGTAGAGCCTGGGCGTCTGCTCCTGCGATACCGGTGCGTCCAGGGCGCAGGAGAAGACATCGGCGGCCTGCGGGAATTTCAGGTTGGCGTCCTGGACCGCCAGCCGCCAGCGCGCCGTACCGCGCAGGGGCAGGTTGGCACGCGCGATCTCGTCGTCCAGCGCCTGGGCGGCTGAGCCGGGGGCGGGCGGTGGCGGTACGAGTGCCAGGCTGTCGGGCCGTGCCTGCGCCGGCAGGTAGCCGGCAAGAATCCCGGGCCGGATCTCCGGCACCGGGGCCGCGGCACTACCTTGCCCCTGGCTGGCGCATCCGGCTGCGATCAACGCGCCGGACAGGACGGACAAAGTCGCGATCCGGTTGATGAATGGCGAAAAATGCCTGGATGAATGGCTTGTCTGCATCTGATAGGTGTTTCCCTGTTATTCCCGTCGGACCGGCGTGGCACCGGCAAGCCTGGCCGACGTGCCCCCTTTCACGGCGACCGGGTTGCTATGCGTGCCTGGCTAAAGCCCGGCCTCAGGCCGCCGCGTCGAACATCTTGCGCAGAGTCGATTTCAGGATCTTGCCATTGGCATTGCGTGGCAGCATGTCGGGGCAGAAGACGATCCGCACCGGTACCTTGAAGGCTGCCAGCCGCTCGCCCACGAACGCCTGCAGCTCGGCCTCCGTCGCTTGCGCACCCGGCTTGAGGCTGACCACCGCCGCCGGTTCTTCGCCCAGCGTGCGGTGGGCGATGCCCACCAGCGCCGCGTCCATCACCGCCGGGTGATCGTACAGCGCGCTCTCGACCTCGATGCAATAGATGTTCTCGCCGCCGCGGATCAGCATGTCCTTCATGCGGTCGACGATATAGACGAACCCTTCCTCGTCCAGCCGCGCAATGTCGCCGGTCTTGAGCCAGCCGTCGATGAACGTCTGCGCGGTGGCTTCCGGCTTGTTCCAGTAACCGCGCACCACATTGGCGCCTCGCACCATCAGTTCGCCGGTTTCGCCGGTGGGCAAGCTGCGGCCGCGTCCATCCACCACCTTCATCTCGCCGATGGGCAGTGCCGGCCCGCCGCTTTCCGGGCGCGCTACATATTCCTCGGCGCTGTGGCTGGTGAAGGTGGCCGAGGTCTCGGTCATGCCCCAGCCGATGCCGGGCGCCGAGTGCGGGAACACCTCGGTGATGCGGCGCACCAGTTCGGCCGACGCGGGTGCGCCGCCGTAATTGACGTTTTCCAGCGAGGACAAGTCGAAGCGCTCGCGCTCCGGATGCTCGATGATCTGCCACGCGATGGTGGGGACACCGCCAGCCGCCGTGCAGCGCTCGCGTTCGATCAGTCCCATGGCGCGCACCACGTCCCAGCGGCGCATCAGTACGATCTTGGTGCCGCTGGCCAGCGCGCCGTTTAGCACCGCCATGCAGCCGGTGACGTGGAAGAAGGGCACCGACAGCAGCATGCCTTTCTGCGGTGCGGCAGGGTCAGGGGCCGGGATGGCTTCGCCGCGGCGCAGGCAATTGCGCATCGGGCTGAACGCGGCGGCCACCGCCACGTTTGTGGCATTGCGGTGGGTGCCAAGCGCGCCCTTGGGCTTGCCGGTGGTGCCCGAGGTGTAGAAGATGGTGGCGTCGTCGTCGGCGTGGAGCGGGATGTCCGGCACAGGCAACCCGGGCAGCGCGGCCCATTGCGCGGGCGTGCCGATCAGGCCTTCCAGCGCCGCGATGCGCGCGTCGGCCTGTGGCGCGGTGGCGCGGCTGACGTAGATCTTTTGCAGCGCGGGGCAGCCCGGCAGATGCTCCAGGATGCGGCCCAGGCGCTCGTCATCCACGATGGCGATCTTGCTGCCGGAGTCGGCCAGGCCGTATTCCAGTTCGGCGCCGGTCCACCAGGCATTGAGCGGCGTGACGATGGCGCCGGCCAGCAAGGCGCCGTAGAAGACCGCCGGCCATTCCGGCAGGTTGCGCATGGCCAGCGCAACGCGATCGCCCTTGCGCACGCCGTCGCGGATCAGCGCATGCGCGATGGTCAGCGCGGCACGGCCGAACGCGTCATAGGACACGCGTTCGTCTTCATAGACGACGAAGGTCTTGTCACCCAGCGCGCGGGCTTGCAGGAAAAGGTCGCGCAGCGTGGCCGGCGCGTTTTTCCAGACGGTGGTGGAGATGCCCCGGATCACGCGCGTTTCGGTTTCGAAAGGGGCGCCGGGAGCGGTAAGGCGGGCGTGCGCTTCGGCCAGGCTGATGGCCGGCCAGGACTTAGCGGTTTGCGGGTTGTTCGACATCGATGCCTCCCTGACTGCATGGCAGGATGGGCAGCGCTCTGGCGTGCCGGCGAGGCACGCGTGCCCGCGCGCATCGCCCACCCGGAGAGCCGGGCGGCAATGGGTGCGGGCACGGTGCGCCCCGGCTCAGGCCTCAAGCTTCAGGCTTGGAGCGAGCCCGTAAAGGGAACAACGGGTGCGGCGTGGCTCAGATCGTGACGCCGCCGTCCACCACCATGGCCTGGCCGGTCATGAAGGTGCTGGCAGCCGAGGCCAGGAACACCGCGGCGCCGGCAATTTCCACCGGTTCGCCGATGCGGCGCAGCGGCGCGCCCTGCGTCGACAGCTTGTAGCGCTCCGGATCTTCCCACAGCGCCTTGGCAAAATCGGTACGGATCAGGCCCGGTGCGATGCAGTTCACGCGCACGTTGTGCGGACCGAACTCCACCGCGAGGTTGCGCGCCAGCTGGAAGTCGGCCGCCTTCGAAACGTTGTACACGCCGATGGTGGGCGAGCCGCGCAGGCCGCCGATGGACGACACGATGATGATCGAGCCGTCCTTGCGCTCGATCATCTGCGGCGCGACCATCTGAATCAGCCAGTGGTTGGAGATGACGTTGTTGTCCAGCACCTTGCGGAACTGTTCGTCGGTGACCCCGCTCATCGGGCCGTAGTAGGGATTGGAGGCGGCGTTGCAGACCAGCACGTCGATCTTGCCGAACGTGCTGTTGGTTGTGTCGACCAGGTGCTGGAGATCTTCCTTGGAGGAGATATTGGCCGGTACGGCGATGGCGGTGCCGGCACCATGCCTGGCATTGATGGCATCGACGACTTCCTGGCAGGCCTCGGCCTTGCGCGAGGAAATCACCACTTTGGCCCCTTGTACCGCCATCTGCTCCGCGATGGCACGGCCAATGCCGCGTGAAGAGCCGGTGACGACGGCAACCTTGCCGGTCAGGTCGAACAATGACATGCGTGTCTCCTGGTGTCCTGGTCCTCGCGGGGCGGGACCAGATGTTCTGTAAAGGGCGCTATCGAAACTTCCTATTGGCAGCATCGCCGGATGCGTGTTCTGCACAGCGGATCATGCGGCGGTGCCGTGCGGCCAGGCCGCTGATCGCGCGTCCGGCAATCCTACCGCCCGGTACATTATGGTTGGGCGCTATCGCGCAGTCCACACACAAATCCGCGCCTGGCCCGGCTTATCAGCGTTTTTTCTTTTGGCAATGAGCGCGGTGCATAACGTGCGTGCGATGCGCGCGCAAGGGTATGCTTGCAGCGTGCCCGGCGTGCAACGCGTCGCCCGGCCATACCAATCATTCAGGACAAGGCAAGCGCCACATGCTCTGGCAAATCAGGAATACCGAGGTCTACCTGCTCGGGGCGATCCACGTGCTGGATGCGCCGTTATCGGCCCTGGAGCGAGCCGCTGAGCAAGCCTGGCACGCGTCGGCCCGCATCGTCTTCGAGGTAGCGCTGGACCGGCAACCGGATTTCGGCGCGGCGTATTTCCCGGACGGCGATGGACTCAGCCAGCATCTGCCGCCTGCCACGTTCGAACAGGTGCGGGCGCTATGGCTGGACTTCGGGCTGCCCGGTGCGGAACTGGAACACCTGCGTCCCGTGTTTGCTGCAATGCACCTGCAGTTCGCGCTGGCCGCGCGGCACGGCATCCTGGCGCAGCATGGCGTCGATCGTTTCCTGTGGACGCGCGCCACGGCGGAAGGACGGGCGACGGATGCGCTGGAAGACGGTACCGAAGCGCTGCGCATGCTGCAGGGCGTGCCGCTTGATGAGCAGATGTCGATGCTGGCCTTCTTCGCCGAGCAACCCGAACTCGCCGCCGCGGAGCCGGCCGACATGGTGCGATGGTGGCGGCAGGGGCAAGCCGAACCGTTCGCCAGGCTGCTTGCGCAGCGCCGGGCACAGTGGCCGTGCTCGCTGGCGGTCCTGGTCGACGCGCGCAACCGGCAATGGATGCCGAAGATCCGGTCGCTGATCGCGGACCGCGTGCCGACCCTGATCGTGGCGGGCGCGCTGCATATGGTCGGGGACGCGGGCCTGCCGGCGCTGCTTGAGGCGGCAGGCTTCGAGGTACGCTCTGAATCTGGCTGAAGCCGGCTGAAGCGCGCCTAGCTTGATCGCCGCGCTGCGATCAACGCGGGCAGCATCCGCGTTAGTTGATCCCGGTCGGCAGGATCCAGCGCGAGGCCGAAGCTGTCCGCCAGCGCTTCGATGATTGCCGCCGGGGTTTCCAGGCGCTGGCGTTGCGCGCTGCCATCGCCAGCGCGTACGGTAAGGTCGTCGTTGACCAGCGTCAGCCGGCTGCCGCCCTGCGAGCGCGCCATGGTCAGTGCGTTGCGGAACAGGCTGTCGGGATGGGTTGAGGTGTACCAGTTGCGCGGTTCGAAATCGATCGCCTGCTGCGGCGAAAGATCGAATCGGTAGAGCTTGAGCCAGCCATTTGCGCCGCCGACTTCCAGGTCGTAGAGATGAAACGCGGCGCCTGGCGTATCCACCGCTGCCAGGCGGTAAGGGAATGCTGCATCGGCTCGCTCCGTCTGCGGCAGCGGCATCGCGCGATACGGGTTGGGGCCGCCGAAGCCCACGTCCACGATATAGCTGTGATGTGCCGCTTCCACGCGCAGCAGCATATGCGATTGCATGGTGGGCACATCGTCAGGGACATTCCACCGCACCCGCGCGGCGAGCGCTGTAACGCCATAGCCAAGCGTTCGCAGCACGGCGGCAAGCAAGGTGTTCTGCTCGAAACAGTAGCCGCCGCGCGCCTGCGTGACCAGCTTGTCGAAGACTGCGTCCAGGCCAATGCGGATCGGGCGCCCGAGCAGCACGTCGACATTTTCAAACGGAATATGCTCCAGGTGCGCGGCAATCAGGCTGTCGAGCGCCGCAAGGTCCGGCTGGCCGGGCTGCGGATGGCCGATGCGCTCGAGATAAGCGTGCAGGCGGATGTCGTCTAGCGTAGTCATGTGGTCATGTCGATGTTTGCCTTGCGCTAGCCGCGCAGGCTGAAGTGTCGGGAAGTCATGGCGGGCTCATTCCAGCGCCAGCAGCGCCGGCAGGTCGAGCAGCTCGATGTCCGCGTAATGCAGGCGCAGGAGCCCTCGCGTTTCGAGCTCGCGCAGAGCCTGGTTGACCGTCTGGCGAGACAACCCGAGCATCTGGCCAAGCTGTTCCTGCGGGATGTGTACGGAGCGGCGCTCCAGTCCGGGCTGGTTGCCGTAAGCCTGCGCCATGGCCACCAGCCGGCGCGCGGTGCGCGCGAGCGGGGGCAGCAATTGCGTTTCTTCCACGTAATGGAACGCCTCCCGGGTCTTGGCTGCGAGCAGCTTGCCAAATTCGCGCCACCATTCGGGATGCGCGGACAGCATCGCATAGAGCCTGTCGCGCTGCAGGTGCAGCACGGTGGCCGCGCTGGTGGCGTGGGCATCGTGCGTGCGGGCCAGTCCGTCGAACAGGCAGATCTCGCCAAACCAGTTGCCCGGTTCCAGCAGGCCGAGCAGGGCCGCCTTGCCCGACTCGCTGTGGGTGTCGATCTGCACCGTGCCGGCCACCACGGCGTAGATGCCATCAAAGGCGTCGCCACGGGCAAACAGCAACTGGCCGGCCGCGAGCTTGCGGCTGACGGCGTCCCGCAGCAGGGTGTCCTGCAGAGCCGCCGGCAAGGTGCCGAACCAGCTGCCGCCACGCAGGACGCGCAGCGGATCCGGGGACGGCTCCTGCCGTTCGCGGGGCGCCAAGCGCATGATGATCTCCTTTTATCGGCGCCATGCCGGATTGTCAGAAACCGGACAGACGGGCTTTTCCCTGCCTATTACTATACGGCCACAACAGGCGGCCACCATAAAGCAGCCGCGATAACGATGCCCTGGCAGGAGGAGCCCCGTGAAGACCCTGATCGACCACTTGGCCAACTACGCAGCCTATCACCGCAACGCGCGCAACGTGTTCACCCATTTCATCGGCATTCCCATGATTGTGCTGGCCGTGACCACGCTGCTGGCCCGCCCGGCCATGACGCTCGGCGAAGGCCCGGCGTACCTGACCCCGGCCATGGTGGTGTACGGGTTGTCCTGCCTGTTCTACCTGCGCCTGTCGGCGGGTTTCGGGCTGGCGATGACACTGATCCTGGCCGGTTTCGTGTACCTCGGCGACGCGATCGCGGCGCTATCCACCGGCGTGTGGCTGGCCTGGGGCGTCGGCCTGTTCGTGGCGGGCTGGCTGATCCAGTTTGTCGGCCACTATTACGAAGGCCGCAAGCCGGCGTTTGTGGACGATCTGGCCGGACTGCTGATCGGGCCGCTGTTCCTGGTGGCGGAAGCCGCCTTTGCCGCAGGCCTGGCGCGGGAGACACGCGAGGCCGTCATCGCCCACGCGCAATGACAGGATCCCCCTGCGCGCCGCACTCCAGCAACCAGCCGCGTAGCTGCAGGACCTTGTCGTCGGGTGCCAGGCCGCGCCGGTGAGCGAAGTAATAGGCCTTGCGATTGTCGATGCCGGCCGGCAGCGCGGTGAATGGCACCACCAGCCGGCCCTGCGCCAGTTCCTCGGTGATCAGGATGCGTGGGATCAGGGCTACGCCGACGCCGGCCGCCGCCGCCTGCGCCAGCATGGTGTAGAGGTCGTAGCGCGGGCCGCGCAAGGCTTGCGCCGGCTGCGCCGCGCCCGCGGCGGCAAGCCAGTCGCTCCAGGCGCGCAAGCGCGTGTTCAGGTGGAGCAGCGGAAGGTCAAGCAGTTGATCCAGGCCCAGTTGCTTGCGGCGTCCCAGCAGGGACGGACTGCACACCGGGACCGAAGGGCCTTCTTCCAGGATGCGCTCGCCTTCGGTCCCCGGCCACAATCCCTCGCCGTAATAGATCGCCGCGTCGAAAGCGGTATCGCTAAGCTCGAATGCCTCGGTGCGCGCCGACAGGTGCAGCGTCAGGTCAGGCAGGGCGCGGGCGAGCAGCGGCAGGCGCGGGATCAGCCACTGGCTGGCAAAGGTGGGCCCGATCGCCAGCTCGATGGCGCGCCCGCGCGGACGCTGGGCCATCACATCCAGCGTGACCTGCTCGATCTGGTCGAGCCGCTCCCGCACTTCCTCGGCATAGGTCCCGCCCGCTGGCGTCAGCACGATGCGCTTGCGGATGCGGTGGAAAAGCGGCACGCCCAGCCGCGCTTCCAGGCCGGCGATCTRACGGCATACCGCGCTTTCCGTTACCGCCAGTTCGTCCGCGGCGCGGGTAAAACTGCCAAGCCGTGCCGCGGCCTCGAACATCTGCAGCGCCGTGAGACTGGGAATGCCTTTGCGCATAATGCGTTTTTGGAAGGAAGTTGGTGCGAAGTTATCAATTGTACGAAGTCTGCCGCGGTCGCACAATAAGACCCGCCCGGGGGCCGTCGGCTCCCGCTATCCCCTGAAAACAAACGAATTCCAGCGCATTGACCATGACGAAGCCGAATCTGCAACGCCTCCTCGAGACCGTTTGTGGCGAGACACAAGCAGCACAGTTGCTGCAATTGATGAATGTTTCGCCGCAACTGCTGTCTTCCAGCAGCCAACAAGCCAGCCGTGCCGAAGTAGCGCAGGCGCTCAATATGGTGCTGTTCGCTGGCATCCTCGAACGCGTGCCGACGGGCATGGCCTATACGCGCGACGTCATCGAGGCGGGCGGCCAGGTAGTGTTCGACCACGGCGCGCTGCGCACGGTCAAGTGGGAATGCGGCGACCTGCCTGCGGGCGAGATCGCCTTCACCCGCATCCTCGCACCGCTGGGCTACCGCCTCAACGGCACCTATCCGCTCGATCGCATCGGCATGACGGGCCGCTCCTACGCGCATGCCGACCTGCCGGACGACATCGCGCAGTACTTCCTGAGCGAACTGCACCCCGAGCGTTTCAGCGCGGCATTCCAGGCCGCGGTATCGCGCGTGGTGTCGGCGTCCGCCGACCCCCTCGATGACGATGCCGTGGCGCAGCTGGCCGTGCTGGAGCGCGATGCCAGCCTGCCGATGGCCGACGCGGCTCGGCTGGTGCCCAAGCTGGCCGCCTGCTTCGACCGTCATCATGCCGAGCCGGCGCTGGCCGACTATGAATTGCTGCTGAAGGAATCGGCCGAGATGGCCTGGATTTCCACCGAGGGCAATGCGTTCAACCATGCCACCGACCGCGTGGCGGACGTGCGCGCCGTGGCCGACGCGCAACGCGGCCTGGGTCGTCCGATCAAGGATACGGTGGAAGTGTCGCGCTCCGGGCGGGTCTTGCAGACGGCGTTCAAGGCGGACCCGGTGGAGCGCCGGTTTGTCGGTGCCGACGGCACCGTGGTAAAGCGCACCGTGCCGGGCTCGTTCTATGAGTTCATCACGCGCGATTTCGTGCCCGCCTCGGAAGCCGCGGGCGGCACGCTGGACCTGTCCTTCGATGCCGGCAATGCCCAAGGCATCTTCAAGATGACGGCTGCCTGCTGACAGGCAAGGGCGGGCCTGTCATGCCTGGCCCGCCGGCAGCCGCAGGCGGGCCAGCAGCCCGCCCAGGTCGCTGCCGCCTAGCGCCAGTCCTCCCTCGTAAAGGGCTGCCATCTCGCTGACGATGGCCAGCCCCAGTCCGCTGCCGGCAGCGGACTCATCCAGGCGCCCGAAGCGGGCCGTAGCCAGTTCGCGCGCTTCGGGCGGCATGCCCGGACCATCGTCTTCCACCACGATTTCGAGCATGCCTGCCTGCTCCGCGAGCCTGACGCGAACGCGCGAGCGGGCCCACTGGCAGGCATTGTCGAGCAGGTTGCCGAGGATCTCGATCAGGTCCTGGCGGTCGCCGGCAAAGTGCCCGCTGCCTTCCACTTCGATGACGATCTCGCGCCCGCTGTGCAGGCGCGTAAGCGCGCGCGCCAGCTCGGCCGCCGCCGGACCGGCCTCGATACGGGCACCGCGAGCACCGGCCGCACCGGCCGCGCGTGCGCGCGCCAGGTGGCGATCCACCTGCCGGCGCATCGCTTCGACCTGCGCGGCGGCGGCGCGGGCCGCCTCGCCGGGCAACCGCCCGGCTTCGTTGGCAAGGATGGCAAGCGGTGTCTTGACCGCATGGGCGAGATCGGCGGCCTGGCGCCTGGAGCGCTCCAGCGCATCGGCGTTGCGCGCCAGCAAGGTATTGATTTCATTGACCAGCGGCACCACTTCGGTCGGCCACGTCCCCCCTAGCCGGGTCTCGCGGCGTGCCTGTAGCGCGGCCAGCGCCCTGCGCAACCGCGCCAGCGGCGCCAGGCCGAATTTCACCTGGGCCGCCACCGCCAGCAGCAGTCCGGCGCCGAGCGCCGTCAGCGACCAGCCCAGCAACCGGTTGAAGGCCTGGCGCGCGGCGCGCAGCTCGGTGCGGTCCAGTGCGACCGAGAGCGTCACCGGCGTGTCCGCCGACGCCAGCACGATCGGGCGCGATACCACCAGCAACGATTGCCCGTTGGGCCCGGGCCGGATTTCCGCGTGACTGCCCGCCACCTGGTTGCCCACCGTGGCAGGCATCTCGGCATCCCAGAGCGAGCGCGAGCGCAACGTGGCACCCTTTGCCTGCGCCTGCCAGTAGGCGCCGGAATAGGGCAGTTCGTAGCGCGGATCGGCCGGCGCGCGCGTCAGCGCGAGCTTGCCGTCGGGACTCCAGTCGAGCGCGGCGGCCAGGCTGGTGAGCTGGTTGTCGAGCTGGCGCACATAGGTCTCGTTGACATGGCGCGCGAACAGCGTGGAGAGCAGCCAGCCGGTGCCGCCAAGCGCGGCGGCCAGCCAGATAGCCGCGACCGCGAGCAGCCGGATGGCTAAGGAGTGGCGCATGGATCAGGCGGTGGGCGGGCGCAGCCGGTAACCCTGGCCGCGCACCGTCTCGATCACGTCGACGCCGAGCTTGCGCCGCAGCCGGCCGACGAACACTTCGATCGTATTGCTGTCGCGATCGAAATCCTGCGCGTAGATGTGCTCGGTCAGCACCGCTTTGCTGATGATCGCGCCCGGGTGGTGCATCAGGTAATCGAGCACCTTGAACTCATGCGCGGTCAGCACCACGGCGGCGCCATCGACCGTCACCACGCCCGTGCGTGCGTTCAGGCGCACCGGTCCGCAGGCGAGTTCGGGCGCGGCCATGCCGTGGGCGCGCCGGATCAGGGCGCGGATGCGCGCCAGCAACTCTTCCATGCGGAAGGGCTTGGCGAGATAGTCGTCGGCCCCGGCATCGATGCCTTCCACCTTGTCGGTCCAGCTATCGCGCGCGGTCAGGATCAGCACCGGCAGGTTCACCTGCGCCGCGCGCCAGCGGCGCAACACGGATAGCCCGTCAAGGCTGGGCAGGCCAAGATCGAGCACCACGGCATCGTAGGGCTCTTCGGCGCCCAGGTGCCAGCCATCGATGCCGTCGGCCGCCGTATCGACCGCGTAGCCCGCGTCGACCAGGCTCGCATGGATCTGCGCGGCCAGCGTGGGTTCGTCTTCTACCAGGAGGATGCGCATGGGGATCAGGATTTCTTGCGGGCCTGCTCAAGGCCGTGTCCCTTGGCCTTGAGCAGCGTGGCGGTCTTGGCGTCGTATTCCAGCTTGGCCACCGAGCCGCCCGGCAGCAGCAGCTTGACCTCGTATTGCCAGACGCCGTCGTCGCGGTCGAGCTTGACGCCGATCACATCGCCCGCGTATTGGGCCGATACCGCTTCCAGGATGCGCGTGAGCGGCAGGATTTCGCCGGACTGCACGGCCGCCCGGGCGCGGTCGGCATCCTTGTCGGCATGGGCTGGCGGCGCGGCCGCCAGCAGCAAAGCCAGGGCCGCCGCCAGCGGCAGCAGCGCACGCGCCGCGCGCGGCGGCCAGGTGGGCGAGGAGGCAGTGCGCGCAGGACGCGCGCCGCGGAATGGAAGCAATGGTGTAAGGAAGCGGGGCAATACGGGAGCGGGCAAGCCTTGGTCGATCGGAGCAGTGTGCCGGGGCCTGCCTGAACGGAAGCTGAACGGCGTGCTCAGCCTCGGTTCAGGCTGGGGTTACCACAATGGACGCCGTTCATCGTCACGCTCACCGCTAAACAGGAGTCAGGCCATGCAAAGCGTCCGCATCCCCAATGATAGTCCTTCCGGCATCGACCACCGCGCCACGCGCGATGGTCTCGCGCTGGCCGCGGCCGTGCTGGTCGTCCTCGCGGGCGTTGTCGCGCTGTTCTGGGCGCAGGCCGATGCCCGGGCTGTGCTGCACGAATGGAAGCACATGGACAGCGGCCTGTCGATGATCGTGCTTGGCGCGCTGGTGCTCGGACCACTGCTGGCTTTCGGGCTGGACGACTGAGCGCGCACCCTTGGGATTCCCTGGATTTCCGGCGGGTTTTCCATGTATGGACAACGTTCGTTCCCTGGTCCTACACTCGACCCACAATAAAAACGCACGACCGTTCGCATTTATTGGCTCCGAGCATGATGGACCATGCACGCCGGGCATGACCGCGAAGTGCGATTCCACAGGGTCAATCCACCAAGGAGACATGGCATGGAATCAAAGAACGTCCCGCTGGTTGCCGAGCTGTTGCGCGATGCGCCGAAAAACTGGGGCAAATGGGGCCCGGACGACGAGGTCGGTTCGCTGAACTATCTCACCCAGGCGGAGGTGTTGCGCGGCGTGGCCTCCGTGCGCTCCGGCAAGACCTTCACCCTGCAGATCCAGATGGGCAATCCCGCCGGCGACCCCGTCTGGCCGGGGCGCTCGCAGGCGCGCCGCCTGAACGTGATGGACAAGGGCCATTACCTTTGCGGCAAAGGTCCGAAGTTTCCGGGCGAAGGCGAGTACGCTGACGACATGATGATCATGTACCTGCAGGGCTCGACCCAGTACGATGCCCTGGGCCATGTCTGGTACGGCGACCAGCTGTGGAGCGGCTACGATGCCAGGTCCACCATCGGCGGGCTGGACAAGGCCAGCGTCCTGCCGATCGCGGAGCGTGGCGTGGTAGGGCGGGGCGTGCTGATCGACATGGCGCGGCATCGCGGCAAGGATGTGCTCGACCCTGGCGAAACCTTCACCCACCACGACCTGCTGGCCGCCGCCGAAATGCAGGGCGCGCGCATCGAGAAGCGCGACATCCTGGTGATCCGCACCGGCTGGATCGGCTCTTTCTACAAGCGCGACCAGGCCGAGTTCTACCGCAATTTCGTCGAGCCGGGCCTGACCTATAGCCCGGAGCTGGTCGAGTGGTTCCATCGCATGGAAATCCCCAACCTCGTCACGGACACCATCGCCAACGAGGTAACCGTGGACCCGGTATCGGGCGTGACCCTGCCGCTGCACAACGCCCTGATGCGCAACCTGGGCGTCACGCTGACCGAGATCGCCCAGCTCGATCCGCTGGCGACGGATTGCGCCGAAGACAAGCAGTGGGCCTTCCTCTATACGGCTGCACCGCTCAAGGTCGTAAACGGGAGCGGCGCACCGGTCAACCCGGTGGTGATCAAGTAAGGCCCGGCGGCCTGCCAGGCGGCGGTGCCCAACGGGCATCCCACGCCGGGCGGCCGTCAGTTCCGTTCCGGCCAAGCGCTATCCTGACACTACCCGCCGCGCATATCGAGGTGCCTCATGACGCCCTATGAAGAAAAGCCCTGGCTTTCCAGCTACAACGCCGGCCAGCCGCACATCATTACCCCGCAATTTACCGATGCGCTGACCATTTTCCGGGCTGCCGCAAGCCGCGCGCCGGCAAGCCCGGCGATTCACTATTTCGATGCCACGCTCACTTATGGCGAGCTCGATTCGCTTTCCGACGCGCTGGCAGTAGCGCTGTCATCGCGCGGCTGCACGCGTGGCGAGCGTATCGCGCTGTACTTGCAGAACGTACCGCAGTTCGTTATCGGCCTGGTCGCCGCGTGGAAACTCGGCGCCATCGCGGTGCCGGTCAACCCCATGAACCGCGCGCGTGAACTGCGTTTGGTGCTGGCGGACTCCGGCGCCAAAGTACTGATTTGCCACGAATCCCTCTACGCGGACGTGGTCAAGGGCCTGTTCGAAGCGGAGCGCGGCGGCCAGGCCGATGCCGGCATGCCCCTTGCGCTGCCGGCGGTGATCACCACCTCCGAACTCGATTTCCAGACGCGCAACGATTCCCGCCTGTTTGCCGCATCCAGGCGCCAGCCCGCCGAAGGCGTGCCCGACATGCTGGCGCTGGTGCAGACGCATCACGGCCAGCGTCCGGCGCCGCTCACGCCGGCGGCCAGCGATATCGCGATGCTGGTGTACACATCCGGCACCACCGGGGTGCCCAAGGGCGCGATGAACACGCACGGCAATGTCGCTTTCAATGCGCAGGTGTACCGCGACTGGATCGGCTTGCGCGAAGGCGGTCCGATCCTGGGCGTGGCGCCGCTCTTTCATATCACCGGCCTGGTGGGCCACATCGCCGCGGCTTTCATCTGCGCCGCGCCGCTGGTGCTGGCCTGCCGCTTCGAGCCGGGCGTGATTCTGGAAGCCATCCGCGACCGGCGGGTGGCGTTCACGATCGGCTCGATCACGGTGTTCATCGCGCTGATGAACCATCCCGATGCCACCCGCGCGCATTTCGCCACGCTGGACAAGATCTATTCGGGCGGCGCACCGATCCCACCGAGCGTGGTGGCGCAGTTCCGCGGCAAGTTTGGGCACTATATCCACAACGGCTACGGCCTGACCGAGACCAATTCGCCCACCCATGTGGTGCCGCTGGGCCGGGAGGCACCGGTGGACCCCGCGTCCGGCACGCTGGCGATCGGCTTGCCCGCCTTCAACGTCGATTCCTTTATCGGCGACGACGCGGGCGAACCGGTACCCGTGGGCGAAGTCGGCGAGATCATCTCGCGCGGGCCGATGATCGTGCCGGGGTACTGGAACAAGCCGGAAGAGACGGCCAAGGCCATGGCCGGCGGCTATTTTCACACTGGCGACGTCGGTTTCATGGATGCGCAAGGCTGGTTCTACCTGGTCGACCGCAAGAAGGACATGATCGTTGCCGGCGGCTACAAGGTCTGGCCGCGCGAGGTGGAGGATGTTCTGTACACCCATCCCGCGGTGCGCGAGGCGGCCGTGGTGGGCATGCCAGACGCCTATCGCGGCGAGACGGTGAAGGCCGTCGTCAGCCTCAAGCCGCAGGCGAGCGTCACGCCGGAAGCACTGCAGGCCTGGTGCAAGGAGCGCATGGCGGCCTATAAATACCCGCGCGTGGTGGAAATCATCGACGAGTTGCCGAAGATGGTGACCGGCAAGATCCTGCGGCGCGAGCTGCGCGGTTGAGGCCGGAGCGCGCGTGGCAAAAAAGATAAAAACACGCGTTTAGCCCTTGTATATAGGGTCCGGCGACCTATCCACTGCTGCGTCCGCGCGACAGAACGGCAGGCCGCAAGAGACAAAACCTCAAAAAACCCCGGGGAAAACCCCGGTTTTTGCGTTGGCATGTGCGAAAACCCCTTGACGACCCGTAGTTTCCGCTATGATTCAGTCGATGCCGCACGCCGATAGTCGATCGACGAAGCGTCGAGCGACATCGGATGCCACATCCCGTGCGACATCATTCTGTTCAACTCATCTTTATAGATATGGCGACCAAAGCGAATCCGACCGCGAAGACTGCAACCAAGACCGCTGCCAAGAAGGCACCGGCAACCAAAGCTGCACCTGTAAAGGCTGCTGCCAAGAAGGCCGCGCCGGCCAAGAAGGCTGCTCCCGCAGCTGCCGCGGTAACCCCGCGTCCGCTGAAGGAAACCTTCAACAAGTCGAGCCTGGTCGCTCATCTGGTAGCACAGACCCAGTTGGAGGCCAAAGCCGTGAAGACGGTGCTGGCTCATCTGGAAAACACCATCGTCAGCGCGCTGCACAAGAAGGGCGCAGGCGAGTTCACGCTGCCCGGCCTGATGAAGGTTACGGCCCAGCAAGTGCCCGCCAAGAAGAAGCGCTTCGGCAAGGACCCGTTCTCCGGTGAAGAGCGTTGGTTCCCGGCCAAGCCSGCCAGCGTCAAGGTCAAGGTGCGCCCGCTGAAGAAGCTGAAGGACGCAGCAGCTGCCTGATCGGGGCCTGTTTCCAGCTTGAAAAGGAGCCGCTAGCCGGCTCCTTTTTTGTATCTGGCGTTTGCACTGCGGGCATGCCGTGTGCATTCGCAGGTGCGCCGCGGCGCCTCAGCCGGCAGTGAATGAAGCCGGTGCAATACTCCGGGAGATCGTCATGCCAAGCATCCAGTACCGCCTGTGGCGGCTAGCCCTGCGCCTGGTCCGGCGCAAACACCGTTTTTCCAGTGCGCAGGCGCTGCACGAAGAGATTCGCCGCCGCCGCAAGATCGGCCGGGCGGATCCCTCGCCGCGCTTGCTGGCGCGCCATGAAATCAGCATGGAACTGGTTGCCGGCGTGGGGGTCTACACCGTGCGCCCGCGGGGCGCCGACAGCGGCCGCCAGATTCTCTACCTGCACGGCGGCGGCTACGTATTCGATATCGTCAGCCAGCACTGGGACTTCATCGGCAAGCTGGTGGATGCCCTTGGCGCGACGGTGATCGTGCCGATCTATCCGCTGGCGCCGGAACATACCTACCGCGACGTGTTTGCCGGGATGCTGCCGCTCTACGACCAGATCGTGCAGCGCCAGCCGCCCGCCAGCCTGACCGTGATGGGCGATTCGGCCGGCGGCGGCATGGCGCTCGCGCTGGCGCAGATCGCGCGCGATTCCGGGCGCGCGCTGCCCGGCAGGCTGGTGCTGATGTCACCGTTCGTGGACGCGACAGGGAGCAACCCGGGCATCGATGCGCTCGAACCGCTGGACCCGATGCTGTCCAAGCCAGGCGGCATCGAGTGCGGCCGGGTCTATGCCGGCGGTGATCCCGTCACGCTGCCGCAGGTCAGCCCCATCTACGGCAGCCTGCGTGACCTGCCGCCGGTGACGCTGTTCATCGGCACCCATGACGTGTTGCTGCCCGACTGCCGCGCCTTCCGCCTGCTCGCGCAGGAACAGGGATTGCCGCTGCGGTACTACGAATACGAGGGCATGTTCCACGTGTGGATGCTGTTGCCGATGCCGGAAGCCGACGCAGCGTTCGCGCAGATCGTAGCCGCCGTGCAGGCCGACGACAGCGCACAGCGGCACCCGCCGGGCCTGGCCCCGCTCTGCGCGGAAGCGGAAACCGCGGACCACGCAGGGCAACGGTAGCGCCCGGGGTGCAACCCGGCGGGAGCGCAGGCCGCGAGGAACGGCGATAATCGCGGGGTTGCCGGCCAACTGCCGGCCTTTAGGAGTCCCCATGTTTTCTCGTCGTTACGGCGCGGTCTGGCTGACCGTGCTCGCGTTGCTCGCGCTGGCGGCGCTCGCCGCCATGCAACGGATTTCCCCGGCATGGCTGGCGGCGCCGGTCGCGCTGCTGTTGGTCGGTTTGTACGACATTGGCCAGTCGCGCCACTCCATCCTGCGGAACTATCCGGTCTGGGGCYACCTGCGCTTCTTCTTCGAGTTCATCCGCCCGGAGATCCGCCAGTATTTCATCGAGGACGACACCAACGAGATGCCGTTCTCGCGCCAGCAGCGCAGCCTCGTCTACCAGCGCGCCAAGAACGAGGTCGACAGCCGGCCCTTCGGCACCGAGATCGATGTGCGCCTGGCGGGCCACGAGTGGATCAGCCATTCGCTGGCGCCGACCCGCATCCCCTCCGCCGACTTCCGCATCACCGTGGGCGAGGGCCGCGCCCAGCCTTACTCGTTATCGATCTTCAACGTCTCGGCGATGAGCTTCGGCGCGCTGTCCGGCAACGCGATCCGTTCGCTCAACCGGGGCGCAAAGCTTGGCGGCTTTATCCACGACACCGGCGAAGGCTCGATCTCCCCGTACCACCGCGCCGAAGGCGGCGACCTGATCTGGGAGGTGGCCTCCGGCTACTTTGGTTGCCGCCGCGCGGACGGTGGCTTCGATCCCGACAAGTTCGCCGAGCAGGCGCGCTCGCCCCAGGTCAAGATGATCGAGGTCAAGCTCTCGCAAGGCGCCAAGCCGGGCCATGGCGGCGTACTGCCGGCGGCCAAGGTCACGCCGGAAATTGCCGCCACGCGCGGCATCGCCATGGGCGAGGACTGCATCTCGCCGGCCACGCACAGCGAATTCTCCACGCCGCTGGGCCTGCTGCAGTTCGTCGACCGGCTGCGCACGCTGTCCGGTGGCAAGCCGACCGGGTTCAAGCTCTGCATCGGGCACCCATGGGAGTTCTTCGGTATCGTCAAGGCCATGCTGGAAWCGGGCATCCTGCCGGACTTCATCGTGGTSGACGGCRMSGAAGGCGGYACYGGCGCKGCGCCGCTGGAGTTCRYCGACCAYATCGGCGTTCCGCTGCAGGAGGGGTTGCTGCTGGTCCACAACACGCTGGTCGGCGTGAACCTGCGCGACAAGATCCGCATCGGCGCCAGCGGCAAGATCATTACCGCGTTCGACGTGGCACGCACGCTGGCCACCGGTGCCGACTGGTGCAACTCGGCGCGCGGCTTCATGTTTGCGCTCGGCTGCGTGCAGGCGCAAAAATGCCATACCGACCGCTGCCCCGTGGGCGTGGCCACGCAGGATCCGGTGCGCCAGCGCGCCATCGTGGTGCCGGACAAGGCGGATCGCGTAGCCAGCTTCCACCGCCAGACGCTGCATGCGTTGCTGGAAATCCTGCAGGCAGCCGGCCTGCATCATCCTGCCGATCTCAAGCCGCACCATATCGTGCGGCGTATCTCGCCCAACGAAGTGCGGCTGATGTCCGAACTGCTCAAGTTCCTGACGCCGGGAGACCTGATCAACGGGAATTTCCGCTACCAGCTCTACGAGAAGTATTGGCCGCTGGCGCGCTCCGACAGTTTCTCGATGTAAAGCGCCGCGCTAGCGCGCGGCTTGCGGCGCCGGCAGGCGGGCGCGCCCGTGCTGGCGGAATGCGCTGGGCGCCTGCCCAACATGCTTGGCAAAGAAGCGCGCGAAATACGCGGCATCCGCAAAGCCCAGCGTCGAGGCGATCTGCTTGATATCGAGATCGCTATAGAGCAGATCGCGCTGCGCCTCCACGATCAGGCGCGAATGGATCAGCTGCAGCGCGCTCCTGCCGGCAAGCTGCTGGCAGATGCGGTTGAGCTGGGTGGGCGAGATGCCGAGCGTGTCGGCGTAGCCCGCCAGATCCTGGTGGTTCCGAAAACGAGCCTCCACCAGTTGCTGGAACTGCTGAAAATGGCGTGCGGTCCTGCCTGCCGGCTGCGCCCCGGTTGCACCCGCGCCCGAAGCGCGCCGGGCAATACCCACCAGCAGCAAGGACAGCAGCGCCGACAAGGCCGCGCCGCGCCACAGCGAGACCGCGTTCATCTCCGCACGAAACAGTTCCAGCGCTCCGGCGAGCACGGTGGCGTCATCGCGCTCGCCGCGGGCCGGGTCACCGAACTGGTCGTGGTAGGGCCGCTCGAACAGCGGCAGCGCATCCGGCACGCCAGCCAGCAGCGTGTGCAGGTAGTGATCGGTCATGGTGATCACGATGTCGTTGGAGTTGACCCCGTAGAGCGAGTAGGTCGGGACGGTTTTCATGGGGCAGGGGCGGCACCGGGGTGCCAATTGTCCCGCCAGGGGGCGGATCTGTCCATCCGCGCTGCCGCTTGCCATGGCAGCGCAGCGATGGCTACTGATCCGCCTTGGCGCCCGACTTGCGTACGATCTCGGCCCACTTGTTGCCCTCCGCCACGGTGTAGCGCGCGAACTCGGCGGGGGAGGAACCTACCGGCTCGGCGCCCATGTCGGCGTACTGGCGCTGCACATCGGGCTGCCGCAGCGCCTGCGCGGCGTGGGCCGCCAGCTTCGCCACGATCGGGGCCGGCGTGCCGCGCGGTGCCCATAACCCGTACCAGGTGCTGATATTGAAGCCAGGCAAGCCCGACTCCGCCACCGTGGGCACGTCCGGCAGGGCACGCGCGCGCTTGAGCGTGGTGACGGCCACGGCGCGCAGCTTGCCGGCCTTGATAAACGGCATGGCCGATGGCATGGAATCGAACATCAACTGGATCTGGCCGCCCATCAGGTCGGTCAGCGCGGGCGAGCTGCCCTTGTACGGCACGTGCTGCATCGAGACATTGGCGGCGAACTTGAACGACTCGCCGGCCAGTTGCTGGGCCGACGCATTTCCCGCCGAACCAAAGTTGATGCTGCCACCCTTGGCCTTCRCATAGGCAATCAGGTCCTGCACGGTCTTGACGGGCGAATCGTTGTTGACCACCAGCACCAGTGGCACTTCGGCCAACTGCGTGATGGGCACAAAATCGTGAAACGCGTCGTAGCGCATCTTGGGGTAGATGCTCGGGTTGATCACATGCAGCGAGGCATTGGCGAGAATCGTGTAGCCGTCGGGCGCGGCCTTGGCGACCACTTCCGCGCCGATCATGCCGCTGGCGCCCGGCTTGTTGTCGATCACCACCGTCTGGCCGAGCGTGTCGCCCATCTTGACGCCGACCACGCGCGCCAGCAAGTCGGTTGGCCCGCCCGGCGGGTAAGGCAGCACCATGCGGATGGGGCGTTGCGGGAAATCGTCGGCGGCACGGGTGGGAGATGCGCCCAAGGCGGCAATGGCAGCCGTGGCGAGAGTCGCGAGCAAGACCAGATGGCGTGCGCAACGGCGATGCTTGGTGCGGTGTGTACCGTGTTGCGTGTTCAGGACCCTGAATCGGAATGGCATGAATTTGTCTCCTTGATTTTTATCGCGACTTTGCCGACGATCTGCCTGGCTTCCAGGGCGCCCAGCGCCTCGGCCAGCCCGCTCATCGGGTACACCTTCGACACGGTCGGTCGAATCTTGCCCTCGCTGGCCCAGGCACACAGCGTGCGCATGACGGCCTGCAGCGCAGGCGCATGCTGTGCCCGCTCGTTGGCGGGGGTCCAGCCGATATAGCGGCCAACAAAAAATCCATGCAGCGTCAGGTTCTTCACCAGCAGCAGGTTCAGCGGCGCTTGCGGGATGCGGCCACTGGCAAAGCCGATGCTGAGAATCCGCGCATTGGCAGCGGCCGCGCGCAGCGCCTGGTCGAACAGGTCGCCGCCTACCGGATCCACCACCACGTCGGCACCATGCCCGCCGGTTACGCGCTTGACTGTGGCGGCCAGGTCTTCCGGGGCCAGCGCATGCTGAGCGCCGCGCAGCAGGGCTTCCGCGCGTTTCGATTCGGTGCTGGCGCAGGCGATCACCCGCGCGCCCAACTGGTGGGCGATTTCCACCGCGGCCAGCCCCACGCCGGCGCCGGCGCCGAGCACCAGCACCGTTTCTCCCGGCTGCACGGCGCCGCGCCACACCAGGCCGCAGTAAGCGGTGCCGTAGGAGAGCGGGACCGGCAGGGCTTGCAGCGCGTCAAGCGTATCGGGTATGGGGTAGACGGTGTACTCCGGCAGCGTGACTTCGTCGGCAAAGCAGCCCCAGTCGGCAATGGCCACCACGCGGTCGCCGGGGCGCAGGCGCGTGACGGCCGCGCCGCAAGCCACTACGCGGCCGACCGCCTCGGTGCCGGGCACGAACGGCAACGGCGGCTTGGTCTGGTAGCGTCCCGCGACCATCAGGCCGGTGGCGTGGCTCACGCTGGCATATTCCACGGCAAGCGTGACCGCGTGCGGATCCGCAAGCGCCGGCCGCGGGATGCTCGCCAGGCGGACGTCTTGCGCTTTGCCGAAGTGCTCGCAGAGCAGGGCGCGCATCATGCCGTGGCTCCCGCCGTGTTTTGGCCAGCCAAAGGGCTAGCCTGCCTGACAACACCACACTCCAGCAATCGGGCGAGCTTGTCAGGCGCTATGCCGCATTCGCGCAACACGGCTTCGGTGTGTTCGCCGACACGCGGCGCTGCGGTGGGCACGCGCCGCATGCCCTTGGCCGGGATGCCGGCAAACGGCAGGGTAGCCAGGCCAGGCTGCGCTACCGTCTGGAACGTCTCCTGCTGCGCGGCTTGCGGGTGGTCGAGCACTTGCCGGTAGTCGCGCACCGGCGCATGGAGGATATCGTGCGCCTGAAGGATGCGCAGCCAGTGCCCCGTGCTCTTGCCGGCAAGCACCGCAGCCACGGCGTCCTGCAGCCACGCCGCGTGCGCCATGCGGCTGGCATTGTCGGCAAAGCGCGCATCGTCCGCCCACGCCGGGCGATCCAGCGCCAGGCACAGCCTGCCGAACTGCGCGTTGTTCAGCGCCAGCAAGGTGAGGCTGCCGTCGCTGGTCGCAAACACGCCATTCGGCGCGCTCACCGGCCCGGCGGCCACGGCACCCTGGATGGCGTACTCGAGGATATTGTTGGCCTGCAGCGCTACGCAGGCGTCGAACAGGTTTAGCTCGACATGCGCGCCGAGGCCGCGGCGAAAGCGCCTGCACAAGGCAGCGGCGCAGGCTTGCGCCGCATACAGCCCGGTGGCCGCGTCCGCCAGCAGCATGCCGATGCGGCGCGGCGTGCCGTCGGCCATGCGGTTGGTGTGCATGAGGCCGCTGTCGGCCTGCATCACCGAGTCCGAGGCCGGATAGTCGGCATAGGGGCCGTCCGCGCCGTAGCCGCTGATCGACACATAGACCAGCGCCGGATTGCGCGCGCACAGCGCGGCATAGCCCACGCCGAGCCGCTCGGCAACCTGCGGCCGGAAGTTCTGCACCACGATATCCGCTTGCAGCGCGAGGTCGAATAGCAGCGCCTTGCCGGCGTCGGTGGCCGCATCGATGCAGACGCCGCGCTTGCCTGCGTTGTACGCGATCGACAGCGCGCTGTGCTCCCCGCGCACCACGCCCACATGCCTGCCCCAGTCGCCCGCCGGCGGATCGACCTTGATGACCTCGGCGCCTTGTTGCCAGAGGATATGCGCGCAATACGGGCCCGCAATGCCCTGGCTGATATCCAGGATGCGCAGGCCAGAGAAGGGCAGTTCGTCAACCGCTTCGGATGAAGAGGCGGTAGGTGAAGCTAATGCGGATTGCAGGTCGGTCTGGGCCATCGGCAGGGATCTGAGAGTCGTAAGGTGGCGTCGGATGGCTTATGCTAGGGCGTACTCCTGGCCGTGACAATCCGTCGGCCTGTGCCACCCGTGTTGACTCATGATTGACAATAATCCCAGCTTCGACCTGAACCTGATCCGGCTGTTCGTCACGCTCGTGGAATCCAGAACGCTCACGGCCGCCGCCGCGCGCGGCGGCATGACCCGCTCCAATGTCTCGCGCCGTCTCAAGGCCCTTGAGCAGCATATGGGCGCGCAACTGATGCGGCGCACCACCCGCCATGTGGAGCTGACCGAGGCCGGGCGGCTGCTGTATGCGCACGGCGTTCGCATGCTCGATGAACTGCAGGCGGCGGGCACCTCGATCGACAGCCTTGGCCAGACCGTGCGCGGCGACGTGCGGATCCGCCTGCCCACCGGACTCGGGCATCTCTACCTGGCGCAGGTATTACTGGAATTTGCCCGGCAATACCCGGCCATCTCCTTGCGCGTGCTGATCAACGACTACATCGGCGACCTGATTTCCGCCGAGGTGGATGTGGCGCTGAAGATCACCTCCCTGCCGCCGGAGGACCACGTGGCGCGCAGGATTTGCGGGGTAGGCTGGTGCCTGTGCGCAGCGCCGGCCTTCCTGGCTGAGCATGGGCCAGTGAGCCGCGCCGAGGATCTTGGCCATTGCGACCTGATTGCGCCGGCATCGCTCGGGCGGCGCTTTGATCTCAAGCTGAGACTGGCCGGCACGCCGCTGATCCTGCGGGTCGCCCCGCGCATCCAGTCCGGCGATTATCCCTTCCTGTTCGAGTCGATGATGGCTGGGCTTGGCGTTGCTCTGTTGCCGCGCTATGCGGTGTGGCAGCAGATCGGCCGCGGCGAAGTGGTGGAGGTGTTGCCCGAATACGAACCCGAAGGCGTGGGCGACAGCATTTACATGCTGACGGCGCCGAACCGGTTTCCCACGCTGGCCACCCGCACCCTGATGGATTTCATCCGGGCGCGGCTGGAGAGCCAGGCGGGCAACTGGGTTGGGCGTGGGGCCGGTGGGGAGGCCGCGGCCGCTCGATAGGTTGGCGGCTCACACCAGCGAACGTGCACCGGATGGGTTGCCCTGCTGGCGCCTTGCGGCGCCCAGGAAGGCCGGCGCCACGCCAGATCCGCCTGCCGGCGGCGTCGCGCAGCGCCGGCAGGCGGATCTGGCGTGGCGAGCGGCGGATGCGGTGGCGCGGGCGAACATAACATGGAGGTCCTGGCGGAACTGGGCCTGGCCGGGGATGCGATCTTGCGCTGGCACGCCACAGGCGTGGTCAGGTCCGCTTCCCCGGCATCGCCCGGGTGACTGGCATGACTAACGCCGGCGCTGACGCGCCGGCGTAGCTCTGCGGTCCTCTTACTGCGGGCCCAGCTTCTTGATCAGCGCGTCCAGCATCGCCAGTTCCTGCTCGTCCAGATCGGTCAGCGGCGCGCGGACCGGGCCGGCGTCGTGCCCGACCAGCTTGGCGCCGGCCTTGACGATGCTCACCGCGTAGCCTGCGCGGCGGTTGCGGATGTCCAAGTAGGGCAGGAAGAACTCGTCGATCAGGCGGTTGGTGGTGGCGTGGTCGTCGGCCGCGATCGCGCGGTAGAAGTCCATCGCCGTCTTGGGGATGAAGTTGAACACGGCCGAGGAGTACACCGGCACGCCCAGCGCCTTGTAGGCAGCGGCATAGACTTCGGCGGTGGGCAGGCCACCCAGGTAAGACAGGCGGTCGCCCAGCTTGCGGCGGATACGTACCATGTTCTCGATCTCGCCCACGCCGTCCTTGAAACCGATCAGGTTGGGGCAGCGGTCCGCCAGGCGTTCCAGCATTTCCGCGTTGATGCGGGAGTTGCCGCGGTTGTAGACGATCACGCCGATATGAACCGACTTGCAGACTTCCTCGATATGGTTGGCAATGCCTTCCTGGCAGGCTTCGGTGAGGTAGTGCGGCAGCAGCAGGATGCCCTTGGCGCCGAGACGCTGGGCTTCCTTGGCGTAGGCAATGGCCATGCGGGTAGGTCCGCCGGCGCCGGCCAGGATCGGCACCTTGCCCGCACAGGTTTCCACGGCGGTGCGGATCACATTGGAATAGTCGTCCGGCGTCAGCGAGAAGAACTCGCCGGTGCCGCCGGCGGCGAACAGGGCCGTGGCGCCGTAGGGGGCCAGCCATTCGAGGCGCTCGACGTAGGTCTCGGGACGGAAGTTGCCTTGCGCGTCGAAGTCGGTCACGGGGAAGGAGAGCAGGCCTTGCGAGACGATCTGCTTGAGTTCTTGTGGTGTGGTCATGGTGGCTGGTCCTGAGCGCCGCAAGGGCAGGGTTTAGGGCAGTGGCTCTGGTGCTTTCCGGAGGTCCGCACATTTTCGAGATACGTCATCGTACAAGTAGGCTGGCGATTGTGCAAGTGGATTTGTTTGGCACCAGCAGGGCGCCGCACGAAATCCCGATGGCCTGCCCATGAGCGCCGGGGTCATGGCAAAACGCTGCAAAATACCTGGGCCGGCCTGAAAGCTGCTTGAAAGCTAGCTTCGAACAGCGTGCGGCCGACATACCGTTGAACGCGCAACAAGAGCGCGCATCGATTTTCCACAAACACTTCACCTCGGGTAAACACTGAATGCTGCGTGAGAAACCCGTTGCCTATAATCCGAGTCATACGACGACATATCACGCGGCCATGAAAGCTTCGGGATGGCCGGTAGCCGGATAAGGGTGCCGCCCATATCCGTCGCGGCCGGCGCCGGAGACCCCATGAATCCAAGCAATACCCTCAGCGTGGCCGGGCAGGCCACCCGCCGCAGCAATGTCCGCTACTGGATCCTGCTGATGATCTTTGTGGTGACGACGGTGAACTACGCCGACCGCGCCACGCTTTCCATCACCGGTCCCGCGATGCGGGCGGAGTTCGGCTTCGACGCCGTGCAGATGGGCTTTATCTTCTCGGCTTTCAGCTGGGCTTATGTGATGGCGCAGATCCCCGGCGGCTGGCTGCTCGACCGCTTCGGCGCCCGCCGCATCTATGCCTGCAGCATCTTCCTGTGGTCGTTATTCACGCTGCTGCAGGGCTTTATCGGCGCGTTCGCCACGGTTGGCGCTGCCGTCACCACGCTGTTCGTACTGCGTTTCGCGGTGGGCCTGGCCGAGTCGCCGGCGTTTCCGGCCAATGCCAAGGTGGTTGCCAGCTGGTTTCCCACGGCCGAGCGCGGCACGGCTTCGGCCATCTTCAATTCCGCCCAGTACTTTGCCGCGGTGCTCTTCACGCCGCTGATGGCCTGGCTGACCCACGCGCTGGGCTGGCACCATGTCTATCTGTGGATGGGCGCGCTGGGCATGGTGCTGGCCGGCCTCTGGCTCAAGGTGGTGCGCAGCCCGGCTACCCATCCGGGGGTGAACCGCGCCGAGCTGGAGCATATCCGGCAGGGCGGCGGCCTTGTCGAGATGAGCGGCGACGCCGGCAAGAAGGAGCAGGAACCCGCGGGCGCCCGCTGGTTCTATGTGCGCCAGTTGCTGTCCAACCGCATGCTGCTGGGTGTGTACCTGGGCCAGTATTGCATCAACGTGCTGACGTACTTCTTCCTGACGTGGTTCCCGGTGTACCTGGTGCAGGCGCGCGGCATGTCGATCCTGAAGGCGGGCTTCGTCGCGTCGCTGCCGGCCATTTGCGGCTTCCTCGGCGGCGTGCTGGGCGGCGTGATGTCCGACGGCTTCCTGCGCCGCGGCTATTCGCTGACGGTGGCCCGCAAGGTGCCGATCGTCGCCGGCATGCTGCTGTCGGTCAGCATGGTGGCCTGCAATTATGTGGATAGCGAATGGCTGGTGGTGGGCTTCATGGCACTGGCCTTCTTCGGCAAGGGCATCGGCGCGCTGGGCTGGGCCGTGGTGGCGGATACGGCACCGAAGGAAGTGATCGGCCTGGCCGGCAGCATCTTCAATATGTTCGGCAATATCGCGGGTATCGTAACGCCAATCGTGATCGGTTATATCCTTGCCACCACCGGTTCCTTCAATGGCGCGCTGGTGTTCGTCGGCGCCAACGCGCTGGTGACAGTGATCAGCTACCTGGTGATCGTCAAGGAAATCAAGCGCGTAGAACTCAAGCATCCCTGATGGCCATGCCGTGTTGCGTGGCCAGGCTACCGGAAGCGTTTCGCAAGGAAAGAGAACATGTCGGTTATCGATATCAAAGTAGAGCAAGTAGGGCAGTCCGCCGGTTCGCAGCCTGGCACGCAGGCGCAAGGCACCCCGCTGTATATCCGCATCCATGAGCTGGATAACGTGGCCATCGTCGCCAACGATGGCGGCCTGCCGGCGGGAACCGTGTTTCCCTGCGGACTGACGCTGCGCGAGCGGGTACCCCAGGGCCACAAGGTGGCGCTGGCGGACCTGGCGGCCGGCGATGCGGTGGTGCGCTACAACGTGGTGATCGGTTATGCGCTGCATGACCTGCCAAGGGGAAGCTGGGTCAATGAGCGAGTGATCGAGATGCCGGTGGCGCCCGGACTGGACGACTTGCCCATCGGCACCCGCGTGACGGCGCCGCTGCCGCCGCTGGARGGCTACACCTTCGAAGGTTTCCGCAATCCGGATGGCTCCGTCGGCACCCGCAACATCCTCGCCATCACCACGACCGTGCAATGCGTGTCGGGCGTGGTGGAGCATGCCGTGCGCCGCATCAAGGCCGAGTTGCTGCCGAAGTACCCCAATGTGGATGACGTGGTGGGCCTGGAGCATACCTATGGCTGCGGCGTGGCCATCGATGCGCCGGATGCCATCGTGCCGATCCGCACGCTGCGCAATATCGCCCTCAACCCCAACTTCGGCGGCACCGCGATGATGGTGAGCCTGGGTTGCGAGAAACTGCAGCCCGAACGCCTGATGCCGCCCGGCACCATGYCGGTACAGACCGGCGCGGGCAGCGTGGAGGTTGGCGTGGTGTGCCTGCAGGACGACCAGCATGTGGGCTTCGAGAGCATGATCGACGCCATCATGGCCATGGCGCACACCCATCTGGCCAGGCTCGACCAGCGCCGCCGCGAAACCTGCCCGGCCTCCGAACTGGTGGTTGGCGTGCAATGCGGTGGCAGCGATGCATTCTCCGGCGTGACCGCCAATCCCGCCGTGGGGTTTGCCACGGACCTGCTGGTGCGCGCGGGCGCCACCGTGATGTTCTCGGAAGTCACCGAGGTGCGCGACGGCATCGACCAGCTCACCGCGCGTGCCGCCACGCCGGAAGTGGCGCAGGCGATGATCCGCGAGATGGACTGGTACGACCGCTACCTGGAAAAAGGCCGCGTCGACCGCAGCGCCAATACCACGCCGGGCAACAAGAAGGGCGGTTTGTCCAATATCGTCGAGAAGGCGATGGGCTCGATCGTCAAGTCGGGCAGCACCGCCATCACCGGCGTGCTCTCACCCGGTGAAAAGCTCAGGCAGAAGGGTCTGATCTACGCCGCCACGCCGGCCAGCGACTTTATCTGCGGCACCCTGCAACTGGCCGCGGGCATGAACCTGCATGTGTTCACCACCGGCCGCGGCACGCCGTACGGCCTGGCCGAAGTGCCGGTGATCAAAGTCGCCACCCGCAGCGATCTCGCACGCCGCTGGCACGACCTGATGGACGTGAATGCGGGCCGCATCGCCACTGGCGAAGCCACCATCGAGGACGTGGGCTGGGAGCTGTTCCGGCTGATGCTGGATGTAGCGAGCGGCCGCAAGAAGACCTGGGCCGAACACCATAAACTGCACAATTCGCTGGCGCTGTTCAATCCGGCGCCAGTGACCTGAGCGAAGGGCGCTCCGGGACATCCGGGCGGGCGGCGGCTATCTGTCAGCCAAACCAATTCGCTGGGCAATTCGGTCGATTCGCTTTATGACTCGAAACCCAGCGATTTGCTTTATTTTTGTGCCATTGGACTCACTTCAATCCCGTGTTAGTGGCCTGAAACCGGCAAGCCAGGCTTCAGCCAATGAGATCGGCACCTGTCGTAAGGACAATCTTCCCAAAGTGTGTGCCGGAATCGATCAGTTCGTGAGCGCCGCGAGCGTCGGCAAGCGCAAAGGTCTTGTAGACAACCGGCTTGATCTTGCCGCTCTCGATGTGCGGCCAGACCTGCCGCTCCAGTTCATTGATGATGGCCGCCTTGTCCGCGGATGTGCGCGATCGCAATGTCGAGCCCATATGCGTCAGACGCTTCGTCAACATCGGCAAGACGTTGAGATCCTTCGCCGGCCCCTTGATCACGCCCACCTGGAGGATCCGTCCGTCCATGGCTGCGGCGTCATAGTTTCTAGCCACGTAGTCGCCGGCAATGATGTCGAGGATCACGTCGACGCCTCTTCCATCGGTAAACCGCTTCGCCTCGGTGACGAAATCTTCCTCGCGGTAATCTATCGCGAGGTCTGCACCTAGCTCCAGGCTTGCCTCCCGATGCGCCTGCGAGCCAACTGTCGTGATGATTTTCGCTGCGCCGAAAGCCTTCGCCAGCATGGTCGCCGTGGTACCGATACCTGACGCGCCGCCATGGATCAACACCGATTCGCCGGCAACCAGCTTGCCGCGCTGGAACAGGTTCAGCCATACCGTCATGAACGTTTCGGGCATTGCCCCCGCTTCCACCAACGTCAGGCCTTTGGGGATATGCATCGTGTTGCAGGCGTGCGCGACTGCATATTCTGCGTAGCCCCCACCGGGAATCAATGCACACACCAGTTCGCCGATCCGGAATTGGGACACGTCGGGGCCAACGGCAACCACTTGACCTGCCACTTCCAGCCCTGGAATGTCCGAAGCGCCGGGGGGCGGATCATACAGCCCTTTGCGCTGGAAAACGTCTGGACCGTTCACGGCAGCTGCGTGGATGCGGATCAGAACCTGATCGGCGGCCGGCATCGGCACCGCGCGCATGGTCGGAACCAGGACCTCAGGACCGCCGGGCTGTTTGATCTCAACGGCCGTCATGGACGGCGGCACATGATAAGTTGAAGCAGACATGGATACCAATCCTTCTATAGATGAGGCTCGATTGATCCGGGCGGATCATTGAACGAGGAACTCTTGCGTTCAGTTTAGGCCTCGACGCTGATGAATATGTGCAGCATTATTCAATCTGACAGATGCAAATTTGCATCATGAGGGCGGCACGATGAACTGGGATGACGCGCGAGTGTTTCTCGCGGTGGAGCGCGAAAAAACGCTCCGTGGAGCGGCCAGGACGCTCAACCTCGATCAGGCGACGGTCGGCAGACGGATCGCGGCACTAGAGCATGCCCTACGTGCAACGCTCTTCCTGCGCACCTCTGGGGGTTACGCGTTGACCGCCGCAGGCGAGGCCGCGTTGAGATCGGCGGAGAAAATGGAACACTCCGCACACGAACTCGTCAGACGAACTCAAGGCACGGATACACGGCTTGCGGGGGACGTAAGAGTCACCAGCACCGACTCGATTGCGCTCGAATTCCTGCTTCCCGCCATCGAACGCCTGCATGCTGCGCATCCCGAAGTGCGCATCCTGCTGGACACGTCGACGCGCATGCTAAATCTGGCAAAGCGTGAAGCGGATATCGCGGTCCGGTCAGTCAGGCCGGAAAATCCCGATCTAGTCGCGCGGCGCCTGGCTCGCTGGCCCATGGCGCTCTTTGCATCGAATGCTTATCTCGAGCGCCACGGCAAGCCCGCTGCTGGCTCCGCCTTCGCGGGCCACGATCTTGTCTGCTATCAGGGAAACTGGACCGGTAATCGATCACCGACGCTTGCTGGCGAACCGATACACGCGGGGCGCATCGTATCGACCTTCAATTCCAGCCTCATGCTGCGTACCGCGGTAAAGGCAGGCCTCGGCATCGGTGAGCTTCCGATCCATCTGGCTGAACACGACGGCCTCGTGCAGGTATGGCCGGAACCCGCACGTGGGGCGGTCTACGAAATCTGGCTCGTCACGCATCAAGACCTTCGGCATACCGCGCGCATCACAGCAATGATTGACGGCATCGTCTCCGCGTTCGAAGATCACACAACCCACACAAAATGGTCGCGCACGACTTAGCTGCGGCTGCTGCGTGTCGCGCTACCTGCCCGAGCGGCCGATTTATGCGGAATGTCAGCCGTTCAATGCGAGCCGCAGCCGGGCCCATTCAAGTCGGTCAGGTCGCTGGTGCCACGGATAACGGCCTCTTTGAGGCCGACGACCTCAATTGCCTGATCTTTACCGCCATCACTGCGCACTAACTCGAACAGCCGCAGCTTGTGCCAGGCACGTCGCCAACTTCGATGATGTGCTGTTGCGAGTACTTGTTGCCGCTCGCTGGCGCGTCGAATGCGGCGATACGCTTCTCCTGCGCAAGTGTGATCGTCGAAGCGAGAAGCGACTATCGGGACCAGTGTCCCGGTTGCTTTACATTACCCGGGGATCAACCTTAAATGAGGAAGGATTCGGCCCCTCCCAGCCTTCCTCAAGCCAGCCGGCAGCCGCTTTTCCCCCTTCAGTCCGCCATGCCGTCCTCCCTGGAGACATGACGCCGGAGACGGATCAAGCCGTGCTTTGTGGCACCTTGCCGGTAACGCGGCCGAACCCGTAGCCGGGGATTCCGTCGCGAGGTGCATCATGGCTGATCTGTCCAGCGAGCTGGTCGAAGGCTTGAAGTCGAAATTGAGAGGCCAGGCGCTGCAGCCTGGCGATGCGGGCTATGACGAGGCCCGCAGCATCTGGAACGCCATGATTGACCGGCGCCCCGGGCTCRTCGTCCAAAGCGCGGGCGCAGCCGATGTCATGCATACCGTGGCGTTCGCGCGAGACAACGGCCTGCTGCTCTCGGTACGCGCCGGTGGCCATAATATCGGCGGCCTGGCGATATGCGAGGGCGGGATCACGCTGGACCTGTCTGCCATGAAGTCGGTGCGAATCGACCCTACCGCGCTGCGCGCCTATGTCGAGCCTGGCGCGACGCTTGGCGATTTCGACCACGAGGCCCAGGCCTTTGGCCTCGCCACGCCGCTGGGCATCAACTCGACTACCGGTGTGGCCGGCCTGACGCTGGGCGGCGGCTTTGGCTGGATCAGCCGGAAGTACGGTTTGTCGGTCGACAACCTCGTCGGGGCGCAGGTCGTCACCGCCGACGGCAAGCTGGTGCGCGCCAGCGCCTCCGAGCATGCCGACCTGTTCTGGGCCATCCGCGGCGGCGGCGGCAATTTTGGCGTGGTCACGCTGTTCGAGTTCGCGCTGCATCCGGTCGGCCCGGAAGTGTTCGGTGGCCTGATCGTTTATCCCTTGTCACAGGCAGCTACGGTCTTGCAGGCACTGCGCGACCGTTTCGCCGGCATGCCGGACGAACTGACCGTCTGGGCCGTGATGCGGCTGGCGCCGCCCCTGCCGTTCCTCCCGCCCGAAGCGCATGGGAAGCCCATCGTGGCGCTGGCTATCTGCTATATCGGGCCGGTGGCGGACGGGCCGCGACTGGCCGAGCCCCTGCGGAAACTGGGCACGCCCTACGGCGAGCACGTAGGGCCCATGCCATTCACCGCGTGGCAGCAGGCGTTCGATCCCTTGCTGACGCCCGGCGCCCGCAATTACTGGAAATCGCACAACTTCGCCGGGCTCGACGACGGCCTGATCACGCTGCTGACGGACTACATCAACAAGCTGCCTTCCCCGCACACAGAGATATTCATCGGCTCGCTGGGCGGCCAGACCAACCGGGTGGCGGTGGATGCCACGGCCTATCCCAGCCGCGATGYCAACTTCGTCATGAACGTGCACGGACGCTGGACCGACCCGGCCGACGACGATGCCTGCATCGCCTGGTCGCGCGAGGTCTTCCAGGCGGCGGCGCCGTACGCGCAGGGCTCGGTGTACGTCAACTTCCTGACGCAGGAAGAGGGCGATCGCGTTGGCGCGGCCTACGGGCCGAACTACGCGCGGCTGGCCGACGTCAAGCGCAGGTACGATCCCGACAACCTGTTCCGCCACAACCAGAACATCAAGCCTGCGTAGCGGGGGGAACCTGGCCTTGCCGCCGGCTCGCCGCCGACAGCATGGCCGACCGCCAAAGGGGTTCCGCGGGCCTGCGTCTGGCAGACGACGCAGTAGCGCTCCGTCAGGCGCAGCAGGGTCTAGACCTGCTCGACCGGAGCGTCCGTATCCAGTTCAAGACGCAGCCGGATCGCCTGAAAACCCACGGCAGTTTCCTTGCTCACGCCAAGCGTGCCGCGGAAATCGAGGTCGCCTTCCACGAGCACGCGCGCATCGCGCAGCGCGACCGAGGCGGCCTCGGGGTGCTCGAGGTACTCGGAGCCTGGATGGTACGGAATTGGTCGGCGTTCATGGATAGTCTCCTCGCGTTTGGCATTGCCCATGGCCTTGGCGGGCTTTGATGCCGGTCAAATCAACCGCGCCCCCGGCCACGCCCCCGACATCACGATATTCCGCACCGACTGCCTGACCGTCTGCATGATGTCCCACAACTCAGGCACCGGCGTGCGGTTTCGCGCGGTGGCAAGCGCCACCTGCCGCGTCACCACCGGATCCACCAGCCGCGCCGAATGCAACCGACCTTGCGCCACGCGGTCGGCCACCGCGGCAAAGGGCAGCAGGGTGGCGCCGCAGCCATCTTCCACCAGCCGCATCGATACGGTATTGGAGGCATCGCATTCCAGCGCCAGTTGCAGGCTCGTGCCGGCCCTGGCCGCCAGCGACTCGGCCAGTACGCGCAGGCCGTGTCCGGTGCTGGGCAGGATCAGCGGCACTTCGCCCAGCCGGCGCACCGGAAAGGTGGGGCCGAGATGGCTCCACGAGGTTGGCGTGACCAGGGTCAGGTCTTCTTCCAGCAGGATGTCGACCTTCAGCGCGCCTTGCTGCTCGGGCAGATAGAGCAGAGCGACGTCGATCTCGCCCGCCGCCAGCCAGGCCAGCAACGGGCTCGCCAACCCTTCGACAAAGCGAACCCTGGTGGCGGGAAAGCGCTGCTTGAGCGCGGTGCCGATGCTGGCGAACGCAGTGTTGGCAATGGTAGGCTGCGCCGCGATCACCAACTGCGCCGGACCCTGCGCCGACGACGCGCGAATGGCTTCGCGCGCTTCCGCCAGCGTGGCCGCTACCTGGCGCGCGTAGACGATCAGGGTCTGGCCGGCTTCGGTCAGCACCACGCCGCGCCCGCTGCGGTGGAACAGGCGGGTGTCCAGCGCCGCTTCCAGCCGGGCGATCTGTCGGCTGACGGTGGACTGGTCCGCGCCCATTTCAAGCGCCGCGCGCGAGATGCTTTGCGTGTTGGCGACGCAGACGAAGCAGGCGAGGTCCTCGGAGTTGAGCGCGGTCATGCGGTGTGTGCGGGCAAGTTCAGGCCTTGGCGGCGGGCTTGTCGCCGATGGCGTGCCCGGACATGTGTTCCAGCGCCCGCACCAGGCCGGAATGGTCCCATCTGGCGCCGCCAAGCGCGCCGCACACATTGAACAGTTGCTGGCACGAGGCGGTATTCGGCAGGCTCACGCCCAGCTTGTGCGCGGTCGACAGCGCCAGGTTGAGGTCCTTCTGGTGCAGTTCGATGCGGAAGCCCGGATCGAAGGTGCGCTTGATCATCCGCTCGCCATGCACTTCCAGGATGCGCGAGCTGGCAAAGCCGCCCATCAGCGCTTCGCGCACGCGGGCCGGGTCGGCGCCTGCCTTGGCGGCCAGCACCAGGGCCTCGCCCACGGCCTCGATGGTCAGCGCGACGATCACCTGGTTCGCCACCTTGGCCACCTGCCCGTCGCCCACGCCGCCCACCAGCGTGATGTTCTTGCCCATCAGTTGCAGCAACGGCAGCACGCGGTCGAACACGGTCTGCTTGCCGCCGGCCATGATCGACAGCGTGGCGGCCCTGGCGCCGACTTCGCCGCCGGAGACGGGGCCGTCCACGTAGTCGCAGCCGAGCGCTTCGATTCTTCCGGCGAAGACGCGCGTTTCTATCGGAGAAATGGAACTCATGTCGACCACGACCTTGCCTTTGGAGAGGCCTTGCGCCACGCCGTTTTCACCAAACAGCACGCGCTCCACGTCGGGCGTGTCGGGCAGYATCAGGAAGATCACATCGCTCTGCCGCGCCACTTCGGTGGCATTGGCGCAGGCCTGGGCGCCGGCATCGAGCAGGGCCTTTGGCGGCCCGCTGCGGGAGTGGACATAGAGCGTATTGCCGCCGGCCAGCAGGTGTTGCGCCATGGGCGTGCCCATCACGCCCAGTCCGATAAATCCGATCTTGCTCATGTCAGTCCCCTCGTCTGTCGTCTGTCGTACGTTGGGGCCGCGCGCGGCGCGGCTTCGGGCGGATGCCGCGCCTAGCCGGCGAAGCGATCGCGCAGCGCCTGCGTGGCGCTGCGGAAGATATTCTGGTCCAGGCCCACCGCCACGAAGCTCGCGCCCATATCCAGGTAGCGGCGCGCATCGGCTTCCACCGGCGTCAGCGTGCCGACCGCCTYGCCCGCTCGATTGGCGGCGTCAAAGATGCGCGCCACCTGCGCCTGCACCTCGGGATGGTTGGGGTTGCCGAGATGGCCGCAGGCTGCAGCCAGGTCCGACGGGCCGATAAAGATGCCGTCCACGCCTTCCACGGCGCAGATGGCATCGGCGGCATCGACGCCTTTCCGGCTTTCGATCTGTACCAGCACGCAGATATTGTCGTTGATCTGGCTGAAGTACTCCGGCACGGTGCCGTAGCGGTTACTGCGCTGGACCATCGACACGCCGCGCACACCGGCCGGCGGGTAGYGGGTGGCGCTGACGGCGCGCCCGGCCTGTTCGGCGCTTTCGACAAAGGGAATCAGGAAATTATAGAAACCGATGTCCAGCAGGCGCTTCATCACCACCGGATCGTTTACCGGCGGGCGCACCACAGGCGCGCTCACGCTGCCTTGCAGCGCCATCAGCTGCGGAATAAAGGTGAGCACATCGTTGGGCGAGTGCTCGCCGTCGAGCAGCAGCCAGTCGAAGCCGGCCAGGCCGAGGATCTCGGTGGTAGTGGGATTGCCCAGCGAGCACCAGCAGCCGATCACGCGCTTGCGCGCGAGGATGTCGGCACGGAAGCGGTTGGGCAGCGGGGAGGGCAAGTTCGAATTCGGCAGCGTTGACATGTCGTTTAGTGTTCCTGTTTATTGAGGCGCGGCGCGCGATAGCGGATGGGGGCTGCGTCAGCCGGTGATGCCGATCTGCCACGGCGCGAACTCATGGTCGCCCAGGCCGAGCAACTCGCTCTTGGTGCGCTGGCCGGAGGCCGCCGCCAGGATCCGCGCGAAGATGTGTTCGCCCATGCTCTGGATGGTAGCGGTACCGTCGAGGATCTCGCCGCAATTGATGTCCATGTCTTCTTCCAGGCGCTGGTACATCGGCGAGTTGGTGGCGAGCTTGAGCGATGGCACCGGCTTGGYGCCGAACATGGAGCCGCGCCCGGTGGTGAAGCAGATCAGGTTGGCGCCGCTGGCGATCTGCCCGGTGGCCGATACAGGGTCGAAACCGGGCGAGTCCATGAAGACGAAGCCCTTTTGCGTGATCGGTTCGGCGTAGCGATACACGCCCATCAGCGGGCCGGTGCCGCCCTTCATCGACGACCCCAGTGATTTCTCGAAGATATTGGCCAGCCCGCCGGCCTGGTTGCCGGGGCTGACGCGGCCATTGATCTGCACATCGCGGCCGGCGGCGTAGCTATCCTTCCACCAGCGGATGCGCTCGACCAGCTTCTCGCCCACCTCGCGGCTGGCCGCGCGGCGCGTCAGCGTGTGCTCGACGCCATAGATCTCCGGCGTTTCCGACAGGATGGCCGTGCCGCCGTGGCGCACCAGGATGTCCATGGCCGCGCCCAGCGCCGGGTTGGCCGTGATCGACGAAAAGCTGTCCGAACCGCCGCATTGCAGGCCGATGCTGATGTGGCTGGCCGGCACCGGCTGGCGTACGGCCCGGTTGGCATCCGGCAGCAGTGCCTGCACCGCGGCCACGCCGGCGGCGATGGTCTTGCGGGTGCCGCCGGTGTCCTGCATGGTGAACGCATGCAGCCGGGGCCCGGGCTCCAGTCCTTCGGCCTTCAGCAGCGCATTGATCTGGTTGCGTTCGCAGCCCAGCCCGACCACCAGCACGGCTGCCAGGTTGGGGTGGCGCATATAGCCGGCCAGGGTCCGCTGCAGCATGGCCATCGGCTCGCCGCTCATCTCCATGCCGCAGCCGGTGCTGTGGGCGAAGGCCACCACGCCGTCCACGTTGGGATAGTCGGCCAGCCGCTCGGGCGTGAACCATTCGGCGATCTTGTGCACCACGGTGGCCGAGCAGTTGACGGTGGCGACCACGCCGATAAAGTTGCGCGTGGCCACGCGGCCATCCTCGCGCACGATGCCGTCGAAGGTGGCTCGTTCCGCTTCGGGCAGCAGCGCTACCGGCACGAAGTCGCGCGCATGGGCGTAGTCGCGGTCGAACTCGCGGAACTCGATATTGTGTCCGGATACCAGCGCGCCCGGCGCAATGTCGGCACCGGCAAAGCCGATCGTGGTGTTGTACTTGAGGATGGGCTCGCCCCTGGCGATGGCGCGCGCCGCGATCTTGTACCCGGCCGGCACCTGGCTGCGGATGCTGAACGCCTCGCCGGGCACTGGCGTGCCGATGCTGAGTTCGGTACGCGCGATCAGTACGTTGTCCTGCGCGTGCAGGCGGATCACCGGGGCGGCGGGTTGGGTAGCGGACACGTTATCTCCTGGGGGCTTCTTCGCGATTGGATATGGCGTGGCCTTTCGTTGCCGCCCGCCGCTGGTGCGGCAGGCGTCGAGGCCATCGTTGTTGCCGGTTCCCGGCGGGCCGCCGCGGCGGCCCTGGCGCAGCCTCAGCGTGCGCCGCTGACGATCTGCTTGGCAAAGCTGGCGCGTTCCATCTCCACGACTTCCACGCTGACCTGCACGCTGTCTTCGGCGTCGCCCGGCCGTACGGCTTCGGCGATGACGTCGCAGACCGCCTTGCTGAGCGCCTGGCGCACCGCCAGTTCGCGGCCGTCCAGGATGTGCAGGCGCGCATGCACGAAGGCGCGTTCGCGTGCTTCGGTGCCCTGGCGGAAGGAAGTCAGCGTAATGCAGCGCGACTTGATGTCGGGTTCGTTGAACTGGCCGGATGCCAGCAACGCGGCATTGGCTTCGTCCAGCAGTTCCTCCTGCGAGCAGGTCAGGCGCGTGTTTTCGGTGATTTCGATAATTAGGTGCGGCATGGTGGCTAGGCCTTGGGTTGTCGGTTTATCGCCCGGAACAGGGCGGATCAGTCCACCGCCAGCCGCGATAGCGGGCCGGGCGATTTCCCTCGCGCGGCCTGCACGCGTGCCGCGGCATCGTCGAGCTGGGCGAGCGTTCCGCTGTCCACGGGCATGAACGCCGCGCGGGCGCGGCGCCATGCGCGCTCGGGCTCGCCGGGCAGGAGGATGGCATCGGTGCCGGGCTGCAGTTGCGAGGACCGCAGCCAGTCGACGAAGGCCTGCACCTCATGGCCAAAGGTGGTGCTGCTGCCCAGGCGCGCCGGGTCGAACACGATGGCCAGCATATTGTTCCAGACCGCATGCTCGTGGGTCAGGGTCTCCGGGCGGATGGTGTGGCCGCCCGTCACGGCAGCGCCCAGCAGTTCGCACATGACCGCCAGCACATAGCCCTTGTGCTCGCCGAAGGCGCGCAGCGCGCCTTGCGGATCGCCTGCGGGCGGGAACATCACGGCGGGGTCGTCGGTGGGCTGGCCTTGCGCATCCAGCAGGCAGCCCGGCGGCACCGGCACGCCCTTGTTGTTGGCCACGCGCACCTTGCCCAGCGCGATCGCACTGGTGGCGAAGTCCATCACCAGCGGCTCGGCGCCGGCCACCGGCACGCCGATGGTGAACGGGTTGGTGCCATAGCGGGCCTCGTAGCCTCCGTGCGGGGCCACGATCGGCTTGGACAACACGTTGACGAAGTGGATGGAGATCATGCCGGCCGCGGTGGCCTGCTCGGCCCAGTGCCCGACCCGGCCCAGATGGTGCGAGCGGCGCAGGCCCAGCACGCATACGCCGTGCTCGCGCGCGCGTTCGATCGCCAGGCCCATGGCCTCCTCGGTCACCGCCTGGCCCATGCCGCGGTTGCCGTCCAGGCTCAGGATGCCGCCGGCCTCGTGCACCACGCTCACGTGCTGGTTCAGCTGGAGCTGCTCGCCCAGCCAGGACAGCACGTACTTGGGGATCATGCCGACGCCGTGGGAATCGTGGCCGGACAGGTTGGCGCCGACCAGGTGATCGGCGGTGAGGCGGGCCTCGCGCGCGTCGGAACCGGCGGCGAGCCAGAGATCGACTACCCACTGGTGGAGGGCGGCGGTCGGAATGCGGTGTTCACTCATGGGCTTCGGGGGGGAAGAGGGAAGGGGTCACAGGCAAAATCAATTGGCCATCATAAGCCGCCGGGCCCCGCTTGGGTACCCGGCAAGGCACGCGAGCCATGCGCTGGCGTCATTCCGGCCGGATATTCGCGGTCTTGATCAGTTGCGCCCATTTGGCCACTTCGCTCTTCTGGAAAGCGCCCAGTTCGGCCGGGCCCGCGCCGGACGGCTCGATCCCCAGCGCGGCGAGGCGGGCGCGCATGTCGGGTTCCTGGATGATCTTGCCTATGTCGGTGGCAAGGCGGTTGACGATGGGCGCGGGCGTGCCGGCGGGGGCGAACACGGCTTGCCAGGAAACAATCTCGTAGCCCTGCAGTTTCGGCCCGCCGGCCTCGGCCACCGTTGGCACGTCCGGCAACTCACGCGCGCGCTTGGCGGCGGTGGTGGCCAGGGCGCGGAATTTGCCGGACTGGATCATCGGCATGGCGGCCACGCTGTTTTCGAACAGCACGTCCACCTGGTTGCCCAGTAGCGCCTGCACTGCCGGGCTGCTGCCTTTGAATGGCACATGGAGCAGCTTGACGCCTGCCATGTTGGCGAACAATTCGCCGGCGAGGTGCTGCGAGGTGCCATTACCCGCCGAGCCGAAGGAGACCGTACCGGGCTTGGCCCTGGCCGCCGCAATCACGTCCTGCACGTTCTTCCACGGGCTGTTGGCATTGACCACCAGCAGGTTGGGCAGTGTGCCGATCAGGGCCACCGGCTGGAAATTCCTGATCGGGTCGTAGGGCATCTTCGGGTACAGGCTCACATTGATCGCGTGCGAGCTGATGGTGCCGCCCACCAGGGTGTAGCCGTCAGGCGCCGCCTTGGCCACGTAGTCCGAGCCGATATTGCCGCCCGCGCCGGCCCGGTTTTCCACCACCACCGGCTGGCCGATCATCTGCGACAGGCGCTGGCCGATCAGGCGCCCCAGCACGTCAGTGGTGCCGCCCGCGGCGAAGGGCACGACGTAGTTGACCGGCCTGGTCGGCCACGCGTCCTGCGCATACGCCGGCAGGACGCTGGCCAGGGTGCCCAGCGCGGTAAGTGCGGCCAGTGCGCAGGTCCAAAGCCTGGCGAAGCGGCGGGAAGGCTGGAGTGACTGGCCGGGTTGCGGGCGCATGGGCATATCTGGGTCTCCTGATCGTTTTTGTCGAAGCCATCTTCCTTTCCGCTGCCTCGCCGCACCGCCATGCATGGGCAAGGGACGCGGGGGCAGGGCGAGATCGCCTGGCAACAATCTACACGCGCCCGGCAAGCGCAGCCTTGCGTTTTACGCATAGCAGAAATGCGGCGTATGCCAGGCGCACAAGGCACTCGCGGCATAACAATCCATGCAGTCCCGGCTTTTCCGGATTCGCCGGACGCTTTCCGATGCGCTCGTGCCAAGGCAGCGCCCGGCATCTGTCCGATTGCACCGCACCATTCCGTATCATCATGACCAGCCAATCCGTTGCAGCCACCGCGCTTTCCCCGTCATCGCCCGCCAGGCTGGCCCGTTCCGGTGGCCACGTGCTGGTGGACGCCCTGCGCATCCATGGCGCCGAGCGCATCTTCTGCGTGCCGGGCGAGAGCTTCCTCGACGTGCTGGACGCCTTGCATGACCAGCCCGCCATCGACCTGATCGTGTGCAAGCACGAGGGCGCGGCGGCCAATATGGCCGAGGCCGACGGCAAGCTCACCGGGCGCCCCGGCATCTGCTTCGTCACCCGCGGGCCGGGCGCCACCCACGCCAGCATCGGGGTGCATATCGCCGCCCAGGATTCCACGCCGATGCTGCTCTTCGTCGGCCAGATCGCACGCGGCCACAAGGGGCGCGAGGCTTTCCAGGAGGTGGACTATGGCGCCATGTTCGGCTCCATCGCCAAATGGGTGGTGGAGATCGAGGATCCGGCCCGCATCCCCGAACTGGTAGCCCGCGCCTTCCAGTGCGCTACCTCCGGCCGGCCCGGTCCCGTGGTGATCTCGCTGCCGGAGGACGTGCTGGATGGCCTGTGCGAAGTGGCCGATACAGGATGTTATTGCCCGGTGGAGGCCGCGCCGCACGCGGCCGACGCGGCAGCGCTGGCCGTGGCGCTGGCCGGCGCGCAGCGTCCGCTGGTGATCGCCGGCGGCGCCAACTGGAGCGCGCGCGCGGCGGCCGATTTCACCGCCTTCGTGCAGCGCTGGAACCTGCCGGTGGCATGCGCCTTCCGCCGCCAGGATGTGTTCGACAACCGCGACCCGCACTACGTCGGCCACCTCAGCCTTGGCGTCAATCCCGCGCTGGCGGAGCGCGTGCGCGACGCCGACCTGATCCTGGCCTTCGGCACGCGGCTGGGCGACATCGCCACCGATGGCTACACCTTGCTGGAAGTGCCGCGCCCGCGCCAGCGCCTGATCCACCTGCATGCCGACAGCGCCGAGCTTGGCCGCGTGTACCAGCCCGAGCTGGCCATCCATGCGGGCATCGAACCCGGCGCCGCCATGCTGGCCGCGCTGACGCCGCCCGCCGCCGTGCGCTGGGGCGAATGGACCAGCGCCGCGCGCGCCGCGCATACCGCCTTCGCCATGCCGGCCAGGCCGCACCCGCAGCTCACGGGCGTGGACATGGGCGCGGTGATTGCGCACCTGGACCGCGTCTTGCCCGACGACGCCGTGCTGAGTAACGGCGCGGGCAACTACACCGTCTGGCTCCATCGCTTCTACGCCTACCGCCAGCCGCGCACCGAGCTGGCGCCGACTTGCGGCGCCATGGGCTACGGCCTGCCCGCGGCGGTTGCCGCCAAGCTGCGCGACCCGCGGCGCACCGTGGTGTGCTTCGCCGGCGACGGCTGTTTCCTGATGTATCCGCAGGAACTGGCCACCGCCGCGCAGTACGGCGTCAACCTGATCGTGGTGGTGGTCAACAACGGCATGTACGGCACCATCCGCATGCACCAGGAAAAGCGCTATCCGGGCCGCGTCAGCGGCACGGCGATCCCGAGCCCGGATTTCGTGGCGATGGCGCAGTCGTGCGGGGCCTGGGCCGAACGCGTGACGCAGACGGAGGACTTTGCCGCGGCCTTCGCGCGGGCACAGGCGGCGGGCAAGCCTGCGTTGCTGGAACTGGTGACGGATCCGCGCCAGATCACGCCGGCGATGCGCATCGCCGATTAGCACCGCCATTAGCACTGCCATTGGCACTGCCAGTACGAGAAGACACCCCACATAAGACAAAAACAGGAGACACGCCATGACCGATGCCACGCTGGCCGACCTGCGCAGCCGGTTTGCCGGCCGCTTGCTGACCGCGCCCGAGGACACAGCCCCGTTCCTCACCGACTGGCGCCGCAGCTGGACCGGCCGCGCGCTCGCGGTGGCGCAGCCGGACACCACCGGGGATGTGGCTGCGATCGTGCGCTGGTGCGCGGCGCGGCGGGTGCCGCTGGTGCCGCAAGGCGGCAATACCGGCATGGTGGGCGGCGCCATTCCCGATGGCGGCGGGCGCGCGCTGGTGCTCTCCACGGCGCGGCTGAACCGCATCCGCGAGATCGATCCGCTCAATAACACGCTGACCGCCGAGGCCGGCTGCATCCTGGCCGCCGTCCAGCAGGCGGCGCAGGAGGCGGGGCGCCTGTATCCGCTGTCGCTGGGCGCGGAGGGCAGTTGCACCATCGGCGGCAACCTCGCCAGCAACGCGGGCGGGGTGCAGGTGCTGCGCTATGGCAATACGCGCGAGTTATGCCTGGGCCTGGAAGTGGTCACGCCCGACGGCGAGACCTGGGACGGCCTGCGTGGCCTGCGTAAAGACAACACCGGTTACGACCTGAAGCAGCTCTTTATCGGCGCCGAGGGCACCCTGGGCGTGATTACCGCCGCTACCCTCAAGCTATTCCCCCGGCCGGCCGCGCGCATGACCGCGCTGGCCGCGGTGAGCAACCCGCATGCGGCGCTGCGCCTGCTGGAACTCGCGCAGCGCCGGCTGGCTGCCACGCTGACCGCGTTCGAACTGATGAGCGGCGTGTGCGTGGCACTGGTGGCACGCCATTTCCCGGACTGCCGCGCGCCGTTCGACCAGGCGCATCCCTGGTACGTCCTGCTGGAAAGCAGCGACCCGCACAGCGAAGCCCATGCCACGCAAGCCTTCGGCGAGTTGATGGAGGAGGCCTTCGAGGCCGGCATCGTGGCCGATGCAGCCATTGCCGCTTCGCTGGCGCAGTCCGATGGCCTGTGGCGGATCCGGCATCACCTGCCCGAGGCCCAGTCGCAAGAGGGCGACAACCTCAAGCACGATATCTCGGTGCCGATCTCGGCCATCGGCGAGTTCATCGCCCACACCAGCGCCGCCATCGTGGCCGCGCATCCGGGCGCGCGCGTGCTGGCCTTCGGCCACCTCGGCGACGGCAACCTGCACTACAACGTCAGCGCGCCGCAGGGCATGCCGCAGCCGGAGTTCGTGCGGGCCAACGGCGCGGCGATCAGCGCGCTGGTGTACGAGGCGGTGCACCGCGCGCGCGGCTCGATCTCGGCCGAGCATGGCATCGGCCAGCTCAAGGTCGACAAGAACGCGCACTACAAATCCGCCGTGGAAATGGCGCTGATGCAGAAAATCAAGCACGCCCTGGACCCGCACGGGCTGATGAATCCGGGGCGGCTGCTGCCGGATCCGTCTCATTGAGCGCACTTCGCATGATCCTGGGGCCGGCAGCATGGCCACTACAAGAACCACAAAGGAGACAACCATGCATCAAAGCTTCAAGCCTTCGCGCCGCGCGCTGCTGGCGGCACTGGCTGCGGCCACCGCCTGCGCGGCGTTGCCCGCGCAGGCGGATACCTATCCCTCCAGGCCGATCCGCGTGGTGGTGCCGTTTGCCGCCGGCGGCAATACCGATATCGTGGCCCGCCTGATCGGGCGCGACCTGCAGAAGGCGCTGGGCCAGCCCGTAGTGGTGGAGAACCGCCCCGGCGCTTCGGGCAATATCGGCGCCGACATTGTCGCCAAGTCCGCGCCGGACGGCTACACGCTGCTGATGGGCACGGTCGGTACCAACGCCATCAACGCCAGTTTCTATCGCAAGATGCCTTACGATACGGCGAAGGATTTCACGGCCGTGGCGATGGTCGCTTCGGTGCCGAACATCCTGGTGGTCAATCCCTCGGTGCCGGCCCGCAACGTCAAGGAGCTTACGCAGTTCGTGAAGAGCGAGAACGGACGCGCCACCTTTGCCTCGTCGGGCGCGGGCAGCTCGATCCACCTTTCGGGCGAGCTGTACAAGGTGATGACAGGAACCGCGATGGTGCACGTGCCATACAAGGGCAGCGCGCTGGCGGTGACGGACCTGATGGGCGGCCAGGTGCAGATCATGTTCGATAACGCGCCGACCTCGCTGCCGTTCGTCAAGTCCGGCAAGCTCAAGGCGCTTGCGGTCACCGGCGCCAGACGCATGGCCGCGCTGCCTGACGTGCCTACCATGGAAGAGGCCGGCCTGCCGGGCTTTGTCACCGGCTCCTGGTTCGGCCTGTTCGCCCCGGCCGGCACGCCGCGCGAGATCGTGGCGAAGGTCAGCGACGCCGTGATGGCAGCCATGCGCCGGCCCGAGTTCCGCGAGCAGCTGGTCAATGCCGGCGCCGAGCCCGATCCCAGGCCCAGCACCGAATTCCAGTCCTTCGCCCTGGCCGAGAAGGTGCGCTGGGAAAAGGTGGTCAAGGCCGCCGGCGTATCGGTCAACGAGTAAAACCAGAGGCGTGCCCGGCACGCCCGACCTGACGGAGCCACTATGCAAAGCCAATCCACAGCCATTGCGCGCCATGATGCCGCTGCGCTGCGCAGCATGGCGCAGGCCATGTTCGAGCGCGCGGGCATGCCCGCCGAGCGAGCCGCCGACGTGGCGGACATCCTGGTCGAAGGCGACCTGATGGGCCACGATACGCATGGCCTGCAATTGCTGCCTACCTACCTGGCCGAGATCGAAAGCGGCAGCATGGCGGTCAGGGAAGACTACGAGGTGCTGGCCAATCGCGCCGCCGTGGCCACCTGGGACGGCAAGCGCCTGCCAGGGCCGTGGCTGACGCTGCGCGCCATGGAAACCGCGATGGCCCGGGCACGCGACTACGGCACCGGTACGGTCACGATCCGCCGCTCCCACCATATCGCCTGCCTGGCGGCTTACCTGGAACGGGCAACCAAGGCCGGCTTCGTCATGCTGCTGTTTTCCTCGGCGCCCGGCGCGGCCACCGTGGCGCCCTTTGGCGGTATGCGCCCGGTGTTTTCCCCCAGCCCGCTGGCGGTGGGATTTCCCACGCCGGAGGGCCCGGTGCTGATCGATGTCTCCACTTCCATCACCACCAATGGCCTGACCGGCCGCTTGTACAAGGAAGGCAAGCGGCTGCCGCACCAGTGGCTGATCGACGAACACGGCAATGCCAGCGACGATCCGGCGGTGCTGTTCCCGCCGCACTCGGGTTCGATCCTGCCCCTGGGCGGACTCGATGCCGGCCACAAGGGCTTTGCGCTGTCGCTGATGGTGGAAGCGCTGACCGCCGGGTTGACGGGCCATGGCCGCGACGATCCAGGCAAGCGCTGGGGCAATACCGTGTTCCTGCAGATCCTGGATCCGGCAGCCTTTGCCGGCGAGGAGGCCTTCGCCACCCAGATGGGCTGGGTGGCGCGCGCCTGTACCGGCAACCCGCCGCGGCCCGGTGTGAAGCGCGTACGGTTGCCAGGGCAGGGCGCGCTGGAGCGCAAGGCGCGCCAGTTGCGCGATGGCGTGGCGCTCAACCCCGTCATCCTGCCGCAGCTGGCGCCGTGGCTGGAAAAATACGGCATGGCGGCACCCGCGCCGTTGGCTTGATGCGGGCGGGCGGCTGCCTGGGATGGAGGACAGCCAAGGCAACGCCGGGGCCGTGGCTTAGCGGTCCTGTGCGCGCAGCACCGATTCGATCTCGCGAATGCGCTCGACCAGTCGCGGGCGCACCTTCTCGAGCAATTGCGTGGCTGGCAGGATGGCCGTCGGGCCGCTGCAGGACAGCGTCATCGGCGGCAGCGCCGGGCCGGGGCGGAAGGCGGCGGCGATCGAGTTGATGTCTGGCAGCCATTCGCCGAAGGATGTGGTGCAACCCAGGCGCAGTACGTCCGCGCGGCTGCGCGCGACGATGGCCTCGGCACTGGCGGCATCCATCCCGTCCTGGTGCCGGAAGGCAGCGAGGGCCTGGCGTTGTTCGCCAGCGGGCAGGGCCTCCAGATAGGCGCGCCCGGCAGCCGAGGTCAGGCCGGAAATCCGCGTGCCGACCGCTACCCGCAACGTCAGGTATGACTCGGACTGGCAATTCTCGTAGATCAGCATCTGCGCGCGGTCGCGCACGATCAGTGAAGTCACGCCCTGTGACAGGTCGGCCAGCTCCTGCATATACGGCCGCACCACGGCGAGCACGTCGACGCCGCGCTGCGCCGCAGGCGCCAGCGCCAGCGCCGAACTGCCGAGCTGGTACTTGAGCTGCTCCGGGTCCGGCCGCAGGTAGCCAAGCTCGGTCAGCGTATGCGTAAGGCGCGACACGGTCGACTTGGGCAGGCCGCAGCGTTGCGCCAGCTCGGCATTGCCCAGGCGCGTCTCGAAGCTGCGGAAGCAGGCCAGCACGTCCAGGCCGCGCGCCAGCGCGGTCACGAAATGCCGGTCTTCCTTGTGCTGGTGCGCCTCGTCGGTCTGCGGTTCGCTCTGCGGTTCGGACATGCGGTGGCCTCGGCGGCGTCAGGGTTGTGCTTCAGCCCGCGCTGGCCAGCAGCTCGCGCAGCCTGGCCTTGAGGATCTTGCCCGACGGCGCGGCCGGCAAGTGGGCCACGACCCTGACCTCGGCTGGCATCTTGTAGGGCGACAGACGCTCGCGCAGGAAAGCGCGCAGAGCGGCCTGGTCCACTTCCATGCCGTCGCGCACTTCGATAAAGGCGATGACCTCCTCATTGCCTTCCACCGCGCGCCCGACCACCGCGGACTGCAGCACGGCCGGGTAGGCGTTGATCGATTGCTCGACTTCCTCGGGGTACACGTTAAAGCCGGAATGGATGATGATTTCCTTGGAGCGGCCCACGATGGACACCGCGCCGTCCGCGTCGATGCGGGCCAGGTCGCCGGTATGCAGCCAGCCGTCGGCATCGATCACCTGCGCCGTCAGGTCGGGGCGGCGGTAATAGCCCTTCATCACATTGGGGCCGCGCACCTGCAGTTCGCCGCTGCCGTCGGGCAGCGGCTCGCCCAGGCGGATCTCTACGTCAGGCACGACCGGGCCCACCGAGCAGTCCGTGCGCGGGGCTTCCACCCGGGTCTGGCAGACCGTGGGCGAGGTTTCGGTCATGCCGTAGCCGTTGTGCAGGATGATTCCGAAGCTGGCTTCGAAGGCGGCCTTGAGCGAGGCCGTCAGCGGCGCGCCGCCGGATTGCGCCATGCGCAGCGCGGGCGCCTGCAGCGGCGTGGCCTGGGCGCGGCTCCATTCGATCAGCTTGGCGTACATGGCGGGCACGCCGTGCAGCACGGTGAGTTGCTCCGTGACCAGCGCGTGCGCGAGTTTTTCCGGGCGGAAGCGCGGCTCGTAATAGACGGTGGCGCCGTTCGAGAGCGGGCCGACCAGCAGCACCGACAGCCCATAGACATGCGAGATCGGCAGCACGCCGTAGACCCGGTCACCCGGCTGCACGCGCGCCTGCAGCCGGTTGGAGCGCCCAATGAACATCAGGTTGGCATGCGTCAGCATCACGGCCTTGGCGGCGCCGGTGGTGCCCGTGGTGTAGATCAGCGCCGCGACCTGGTCGCGCGCCGCCGCTTCCACCGGCTCGGCCACGGCGGCCTGGTCGGTCGCGCCCAGCAGCAGGCGGCCCACGTGCGGCCATTCGGCCGGCTGTGCGCCGCGTGCCAGGCCGTGCTCGCGCGCTTCGGGATGGGCGCTGTCGAGGTACAGCGCGATGCGCGCCCCGCAATGCTCGACGATGTTGTCGATCTCGCGGGCGGACAGGCGGGCGTTGACCGGCACGGCCCATGCATCGAGTGCGCTCAGCGCCAGGATCAGCACCGCGCAGCCCACGCTGTTCTCCGTCACCAGCACCACGCGATCGCCGCCGCGCACGCCCTGGGCCGCAAGGGCGCGGGCAGTCTCGGCAATGGCGCCGTCCAGTTCGCCGTAGCGCAGCGACCGCTCGGCATCCATCAGCGCCACGCGCTCGGGATGGCTCTGGACCCAGGGGCCAAAGGTCTGGTGCAGGCGGGTAAACGAGGAGGAGGGGGCGGCAGCCGGCGCGTGCGCGCCGGGCATGGGAGTGCGACTCATACAGTCTCCGTGTAAGGCTTCCGGCGTGGGCCGCCGGATTGTTCGATCGCCGGATATTCCCACCGATCGCCTTGCGCGTCAACTGCAGGGTGGAACTGCAGTTCTGCATTGCAGAACTGCAGTTCGATTGCCATGACACCTGCTACGCTGACCGCCGCCTGATAGCCACCCTCAGAACCGGAAGCGAGCCACCCCGGCCGCCAGCCCGGCCGCTTGTTGATCCAGGCTGGCGGCCTGCGCCGTGACGGCTTCCACGAGTTCGGCGTTCTGCCGGGTGGTCTGGTCGAGCTGGGCCACGGCCTCTCCGACCGAGCGGATGCCGCGTGCCTGTTCGTCCGCCACGCCGCACAGCCGCTCGGCCAGCGCATGGCTTTGAGCCACCGCCTGCTCGATGCCGCCCATTGCGCTGACCACTTGCCCGCTCAGGCGCGCCCCGCGGGCGATCTCCTCGCCCGCGTGGCCAATGGTGGCGCGAATTTCGCGCGCGGAGGTTGCGCTGCGCTGCGCCAGCCCGCGCACTTCCTGGGCCACGACCGCGAAGCCGCGCCCGGCCTCGCCCGCGCGCGCGGCTTCCACGGCAGCATTGAGCGCCAGGATATTGGTCTGGAAGGCGATGCTCTCGATCACCTCGACCATTTCCGTGATGCTGCGCGAGTGCTGGTTCACCGCCTCCATGGCGCCGCTCATCTGGCCGACCACCGCCATGCCACGGTCGGTGGCTTCGCGTGCCCGGAGCGCCATCGCGCTGGATTCGGTGGCCTGTGCGTGGGCCTGCCCGACCAGCGCGGTAAGGCGCGCCACGCTGTCGGCGGCGGCGGCCAGCGCCGCAACCTGCAGTGCGGTGCGGCGGGACAGATCCTGGTTGCCATGGGCAATGCCTTCGCTGGCCGCGGCGATTTCGGCGCCGGAAAGTTGGATGCCTTCCAGTACGCCGGCCAACTGGTCGCGCATGCGTGCCAGCAGGCACATCAGGCTGTGCTCGTCGCCCGCCCGCACGCGCACCGGCTGCTGCAAATCCCCCGAGGCGATGCGGCTCGCCACCTTGGCCGCGTCGGCCGGTTCGCCGCCCAGCTCCGAGAGCAGCAGGCGCGAAGCAAACCAGGCCAGCGCGGCCGCCGCCGCCAGGCTCGCCACCAGCATGGCCGCCATCACGGCCTGGGCCCGCAACTGGCTGGCGGCCACCGTGGCGACCGTATCGGCGGCCTGCCGCTCCTGCTGCTTGCGGGTGACTTCGACCAGCTCGGCCAGCTTTTGCAGCTGTTCGCCCAGGAAATGACCATCGACCGAGACCGAACTGTCGAACTGCAACGCATCGAGCGGCTGCTTGCGCAGCAGGGCGACGTAATCCCGCAGCATTGCCGCGGCACTGTCGCGCTCCTGCTGCAACGCCTGAGCCTGCGCGGGCGCCGCGTTGCGAACGATCGACAGGGCCTGGTCGAGGCCACCGAGAGCGCTATCGATATCGGCCACCGCGCCATCGCGCTCGCTGCCGCTGGTGGCCATGGTCAGCGCCAGCTGGGCACGGCCAAGCCGGGCCAGCGCCGATTGCGCGCGTTCCGCGGCGATGGCGCCCTGCATATCCCGCTGGTAAAGCGTATCTGTCATCTGCTTGACCGAAACCAGACTGAAGATGCCCGTCAGCCCGACCACGGCACCAAACACATAGACCAGCGCGAACGCGGCGCACATGCGCGCGGCAAGCGGAAGCCGGCCCAGCCAGGACGGGATGCGCCAGCCCGTGCGGCGTGGAAAACTGAGTTTGATGGTTTGCGACACGTTGAGACTCCGATGGACCAGGCGGCCCACTTGCTGACCCTGGGGTACCGCCATCCCGCGCTTGCGGCGGGCGACGGCATGAATTGGATTTTCCCCGCATGCTGGCCGGCATCTGTGACGCATCCATGACATCCCGGCCGCGCGAGGGGGTAATCGATTTTGTCATCCGGGCGACACATTCCTGACATGAAATAGAGGGCGAGTCACTTTGGCTCACCGGCTTTTCGCGCCTGGCGCCGCGCTTTCCCCACGTCACGTTCACTCCGTCCATGCAATTTGCCTCTCCCCTGGCCGGCGCGCCCGTGCCGCGGCTGCGTTTGCCGCCGCTGCACGCCGTCTTCCAGCCTATCGTCGCCTTCAGCACTGGCGAGATCCTGGGCTATGAGGCATTGGTTCGCGGCCCGTCCAACTCGCCGCTGGCCATGCCGGACGCTTTGTTCCGTCTCGCCCGCAACGAGGCCGAAACCGTCCAGATCGAATTGCAGGCGGCGCGCACCGGACTAGCCAGCTGCCTGGCGCGCGGCTTGCGCGGCAAGCTGTTCCTCAACTTCAGCACCATGGCGCTGCGCTACCTGCTGGCCGAAGACGGCCGCGCGATGCGGACCCTGATAGCGGACAGCATCGCGCCGGAACGGGTGGTGATCGAGGTCACCGAGCAGACGCCCATCGAGGACGCCGAGCGCTTTGGCCAGGCCATGGCTGTGCTGCATGCGTTGGGCATGCAATGCGCGCTGGACGATTTCGGCACCGGCCACGCCAATCTCGACCGGCTGATTCTTCTCGCACCGCACTTCACCAAGCTGGACAAGTCGCTGGTGCGCGGTATCGGCACCTGCTCGCGCCGGCTCGAGGTCGTGCGCACGCTGCTGGCCCTGGTGAAGGCAATGGGGGGCGCGGTAATCGCCGAAGGCATCGAGGACGCCGACGAACTGGCGGTGCTGCGCGACCTGGGCGTGCCCTTCGGCCAGGGTTATTACCTCGGACGGCCGGAGCCGCAGCCGCTGCGGGAAGTCGGGCAGCAGGCCCGCCAGGCGCTGGTGTCCAGGCAGATCGCCGTGTTTCCGCAGGCCGTGCGTTCGGCGCATCCCGGGGTGTCGGCGGGCAAGCTGCTGCGGTCCGCTCCCGCCGTGAGCCCGGCCACCAGCAACAATGAACTGCTGGCGCTGTTTCATGCGCATGCGGGACTGCATGCGGTGGCGGTGGTGAGCGAGGACGACACACCGCTGGCCATCGTCAACCGGCACTACTTCATCGACCGCTTCGCGGTGCCGTTCCATCGGGAGCTGTATGGCAGGAAAGCCTGCATCGGCATGGCCAATCGCGCGCCGCTCTGTTTCGACTTGAGCGCGAGCATCGAGGAAATGGCGCAGGCGCTGTCGGGCGAGGACCAGCGTCCGCTGGCCGACGGCTTCATCATCACCGAGCGGGGGCGCTACGCCGGCCTTGGCACCGGCGCCGACCTGATCCGCGCGGTGACCGAGATCCGCATGAAGGCGGCGCGCTACGCCAACCCGCTGACCTTCCTGCCGGGCAACATGCCCCTGAACCGCCATATCGATCGCCTGATCGAAGCGGGCGCGGAGTTCCATGCCTGTTATGTGGACCTCAACCATTTCAAGCCCTACAACGACCAGTACGGCTACTGGAAGGGCGACGAAATGCTGAAGGGAGCGGCCGCCATCCTCACGCAAACTTGCGATCCCACGCGAGATTTCCTGGGCCATGTGGGAGGAGACGATTTCCTGGTGCTGTACCAGAGCCCCGACTGGGCGGAACGCACGTGCTCGGCGATTGCGCGTTTCAATCGTGCGTCACGCGAGATGTACGACGACGCCGACCGCGCGGCAGGCGGCATCCATGGCGAAGATCGCGGCGGGCAGGCCGTGTTCTTCCCCGCCGTGTCGATGGCTGCTGGCGCGGTGCGGGTCGGGCCACGGGTGCTGGAAGGTATTGCCGGGCTGCCCCGCCTGGGCAGCAGCCATATCGGCGCGGCCGCGGCTATGGCCAAGCGCGAAGCCAAGAAGGCCGCCAGCGGTTTTGCCGTGATCGACCTGCGCGACCTGATGCCAAGCAGCCGGCCGGGGACCTGACGGGCGCCGCCGCGGCAGCGGTCAGCCGAACCCTTGAGGGCTCGGCGCGGCCAGGCCCGGACCGGTTTGATCGAGGCGATAGCCCTGGGCATAGATCACGGTGAGGACCAGGCCGTTGCGGGGACAGAGCCGCAGCGTGCGGCGCAGGCGCGAAACCAGGCTCGCCAGCGCGCGCGACGACGGCGGCAGCGGGTAGCCCCATATCGCCAGCTCGATATGCGTGTGCGATAGGACGCGTCCTACATTGGAAAACAGCAGCGAGGCGAGATCGAACTCCTTGGGCGTCATCGGCAGCCGCCGGCCCTGGAATACGGCCTGGTGCGAGAGGCAATCCAGTGCGTAAGGGCCGACCTTGACGACACGGTCAAGCGATTGCCCGCGCGAGGCAGTGCGGCGCTGCAGCGCATACAGCCGGGCCACYAGTTCCCGTGAGCGCAGGGGGCGGATCATGTAGTCATCGGCGCCGGCCTGCAGGGTATTGACGACGGAGTCTTCGTCTCGCCGGCTGGATAGCACCATGACGGGCACCTCGCAGCGCCAGGCGCCACGTACCGCGCGCACGGCATCCACGGCGGGCATGTCCGCCAGTTCGTGGTCGATCAGCAGGACGTCGTATCCGGACTGGTCGATGCCGTGGAAGAGTTCCTGGCTTGCGTGGTAGGTGTGGCAATAGACGCCGGCGCGCGACAGGGAGTCTGCAAAGGCCTTGGCCTGAACCGATAGGTCCGCTAGCAGTGCGATCTTCATAGAAGTGTCATAAGCGTTATGCAGGTTTGATGGTGGCGAACCGGTCCGCCTCAGGCGCGGCCTGCGCCTGGTCGAAGAGAAGTTCTTCCAGGCGCAGCTTGGCGACCTGACGCTTCAGGTGCCCGATCCCGGTCGCCGAGGCCAATAGCCCGGACTCGAGCAAAGCGATACGCTCGTCGAGTTCGCCTGGCATTTCGGCATACGCGCGCCCCATCGCCTGCAAGGCATGGATGTTGGTGGGAAGGAATGCGGCGGCGAAAAGCATGTCGGGAGTTTACTGGCGGCATGGCGCCAATAAAATCGGACCCGTCCTAAATGAAGGGGGTAAAGCCCATGCAGCGTGAATCCACAAGCTCTCGCGCACGCTTCCCGATGCGGGATTGGCGTGATCCCAACGTCTCCCGGCATTGCGCATGGCCGCGCAAACGCAGCGCGGATTGCTGCGACGCACGTACACAATTTGTCCACAATTGCCAGATCGCGTTATCCACAGTTTGTGTGGATAACCAAGTCCGGTGCGTCGCGTTCGCCCAATAGTGGCGGTTATGTATCGGTCTGCCTAATTTTTGGACAGTGCCGTGGCAGACGGCCAACGGGTGACAGTTGCCGGGGGCGAGCTCAGCGCGCTTGCGCGCGCAGCAGCGATCGGGGCAGGGTGGCCATGCCATGCAACAGCAAGCCCAGGTAAAGAAGGGCGCCGAGCCAATCGGGGCGGGGTTCCAGCAGTGGGCCGGCCAGGCCGATCAGGAGGTCCGGCATGGGCCGGCGCCGCGCGGGATTCCCCGCATCCTTGCCGGCAGCACCACCATGCCGAAGCCGGCGCGGCCGCTCCGTGCATGCCGTTATTCATGCGTCGTGCGTGACCGAGCGCAGACGCACGATGCGGCAGCGCTTGGTGGTGAAATCGGCGGGTGGCGGCGCGGCGTCGTATTGCCAGTCCAGCCCGACAACGGCGACCCCAAGCTCCGCAAGCACCGTCTCCAGCCGTGAGCGGCAGGCCGCTTCCACGACGCTGCCGCCCTCGGCATAAAGGGATAGCGCGTTCGACCCGGTCTGGCGCAGCCGGTAGTCCGCGGCCAGCGGCAAGGCCTGTGCGAAGGCACGCGACAGCACGTCGGCAAAGACCTTGACCGGCTCCCCGTTCCTGCCCGGCAGTACCAGCATGTCGTCGCAGCGGCCTTCGATGCGGGCCAGCGCCAGCGCTGGGCTGCCGCACGGACAAGCGCCGGYGCGCCGTACCAGCACATCGTCGAGCCGGTAGCGGACGATGGGCTGGGTGGTGCGGGTGAAGTCAGTCACGATGGGAACGAAGCGTTCGTGATCCAGCCATTCCGGCTCGACATGGACAAACTCCTCGTTGAGGTGCAGCGTGCCGTGGGCACAAGTCACGCCGAGAAAACCCTCTGTGGCCTGATAGACCTCGCCGGGCTCGCCGAACACGCTGGCCAGCAAGGCGCGGTCGCGGTCTTCCAGCACTTCGGCTACCGAAACGACGCGTGCCGGCCGCAGCGCGCTACGGCCCGCCTGCCGCGCCAGCGCGAGAGCCCGCAGCACCTGCGCGGGCGCCACGACGATGGTGGGCGCATAGCGCTCCAGCCGCGCAAGATGGTCCTCGAACGGCGTGAACAGGTCGAAAAACGCGAACGAGAGCCAGGGATTGCGCACCGCGGTGTAGAGGTTGCTGTTGGTGCGCAGGAACAGCGCCACGCGCTCGCCCGCCAGCAGCCCGCGCGGCAGCAGCCTGGCCAGCAGGGTGCCGGCCCATTGCGCCTGTTCCGGCCGGCTCACCACAAAGGCGCCACGGCCGCCGGAGGTGCCGGAGGACAGCCCCACGCTATAGCCCTGCAAGGTGGGACTGAAATCGCGCGATGCCTCGGCGCGCCGGGCGCACGCCAGGACATCGTCAAGGCGTAGTCCGGCGGTGTTGATCCGGTCGAAGTTGGCCATCAGCACAGCCTTGTCCATGCGTGGCCAGTCCTGCATCGGCCGCGAAAGCCAGGGCGCGAAATAGGGGCTGCGGACCAGCACGCGCTGGCGGAAACGGGTCATCTGCCGGGTCTGGTGCGCCTCCAGTTCGGCGCGGCCGGCAAAGCGCAACCGGCGCGCGTGCCAGTAGGCCCCGAGCATGCGTGGCAACTGCATCAGAGCGCCCCCTCATGAGTCAGCCGGATTTCCACCTGTCCGTTGCGATGCAGGGCATGCAATTGCCTGAGCGTGGCATGGTAGGTCCGTGGGTTCTCCATGATCAGGTTGGCAATCGGCGACGGACCGATCAGTTCCCGGTAGCTGGTCGGCGACCATGCCGCGTCCGAGGCCAGCAGCACCCAGCCTTCAGGCGTGTGCACGAAGGCGCCGAGATGGCCGGCGGCATGTCCTGGCAGTTCCACCAGGAAGACTTCGCCGGCGCTGTCCGGCAAGGCATAGCCCTGGTGGAACGGCGTCAGCGCCGCGGGCAGCGGCTGGCGCCCGAAGACCTCGACAAAGCCAACGCGTTGCTCGAAATCCGCCGGCATCAGTCCCGGTACGAAGCCCCGGCGCAGCGCGCCGATACCGCGCAGCGAGCGCGTGGATTGCCATCCGGCGCCGGAGCAGTAAAACCGTGTATCGGGAAAATCGCGCAGGTGATGGATGTGATTGGAGGTGCGTATTGTAATGAGTCGGCGGCGAGGGGATGGCTTTTGGCGGCAAATGCAGGAATTTGACTTCACGGCAACGGCTCAAAGGCCTGAAATCAAAGGCAGTTTCACCTCCCCCGCAAGCGCGGCAGACGGCGACCAGTCATTGCTTTTGGCGGACTAGCTCTCGCGGCCCCCTAGTCGCGGATAGCGACAGGAGACAGGAGACAGGAGACAGGAAGTTTAAGCCCTCAAATTCCAGGGCCCTGCAACGTCGTCAAACTCCCGATTTGGTGTAGCCGTGTTTACCGCCCGTGGGGCGGCAAACACCGACCCGCGATGCGAAGCGAGCCGTGAAGGTGTACCAGGCCGTATGGGGCGCCTCGGGATCCGGCGAAAAGAGCGGAAAAGAGGGACCCATGTTTGAGTATCGCCTTAAGGCGATGCG
>NZ_JBFTNE010000072.1:0-51209 GCF_056397325.1 Cupriavidus sp. 05N39 | reverse complement strand
GCCAGATCGTGCCGAGCTCGAACACCACCATGGAAACCGAAATCCCCGCGATGCTGCTGGCGCGCCAGCAGGTGCGGCCCGAGCGGTTCACCTTCCACTCCAGCCGCATGCGCATGAAGAAGGTGGTCAAGGAGGAACTGGCGGCCATGGACGCCGAATCCGACCGCTGCGCGCTGGAACTCAGCGACGCCCGCGTCGACGTGCTGGGCTACGCCTGCCTGGTGGCGATCATGGCGATGGGCCACGGCTACCACCGCGTCTCGGAGAAACGCCTGCAGGCCCATACCGCCGCGAATGGCGCCGATGCACCGGTAATCACCAGCGCCGGTGCRCTGATCGACGCGCTGAAGGTGATCGGCGCCAGGCGCATTGCCGTGGTCGCGCCCTATATGAAGCCGCTGACGGAACTGGTGGTGGACTACATCCGCAACGAAGGCTACGAAGTGGTGGACTGGCGCGCGCTGGAAATTCCCGACAACCTCGAGGTGGGCCGTCATGATCCCGCCAGGCTGCCCGGCATCGTCGCGCAGATGAACACCAAAGACGTCGACGCCATCGTRCTGTCGGCCTGCGTGCAGATGCCTTCGTTGCCGGCCGTGGCCAAGGTGGAAGCGATGACCGGCAAGCCCGTGATCACCGCGGCCATCGCCACCACCTACGCCATCCTCAAGCAGCTCGACCTGGAGCCGGTCGTGCCCGGCGCCGGCGCTTTGCTGTCCGGCGCTTACTGAGTGCCCCGGCCAAGGAGCGATGACATGAGTACCTTTGTTTGCGGCGGCAACGTCCACGCCAACGGCATCCGGCAGCACTACCTGCGCTATGGCGGCAACGCCGGTGCGCGTGCCACGCGCGATCCGGTGATCCTGGTGCCGGGCATCACCAGCCCCGCCATCACCTGGGGCTTCGTCGGCGAGCGCCTGGGCGAGCAGTTCGACACCTATGTGCTGGACGTGCGCGGGCGCGGCCTGTCCTGCGTGTCGGATACGCTGGACTACAGCCTGGATGCGCAGGCCGCCGACGTGCTGGCCTTCGCGCAGGCCCTGGGCCTGCAACGCTACAGCGTGGTCGGCCATTCGATGGGCGCGCGCATCGGCATCCGTGCCGCGCGCAGCCAGCCGCCGGGGCTGGCGCGGCTGGTCATGGTCGATCCGCCGGTCTCCGGCCCCGGCCGCCGCGCCTATCCCGCGCAACTCGCCTGGTATGTGGATTCCATGGCGGTGGCGCGGCACGGCGTGGATATCGAGACCATGCGGCGCTTCTGTCCCACCTGGACCGACGAGCAACTGGCCCTGCGCGCCGAATGGCTGCATACCTGCGACGAACGCGCCGTGCTGGCCAGCTTCCAGGGCTTCCATACCGACGACGTGCATGCCGACCTGCCGCATGTCGCGGTACCGGCCCTGCTGATGGTGGCTGGCCGCGGGGATGTGGTGCGTCCCGAGGATATCGACGAGATCCGTGGTCTGTTGCCGCAGACCGAAGTCAGCCACGTGCCGGACGCAGGCCACATGATCCCCTGGGATGACGAGGCGGGCTTCTATCGCGCGCTGGGCGGCTTCCTCGGCGCTGAAGTTGTCCCACGTCCACGACAACAGGCCGCGGCCTGAGCCGCCGATCACCAGGAGAGAACATGCCAGTCAGCGATCACGCCCTGATCCAGGCCTGGAAACAGGTCCTTACGCTGTCCCGCCTCGCGCCCGGGCAGACCGTCACCATCCTCACCAGCGCCGCCACCCATCCGCAGACCCTGTCGTGCGCGCTGGTCGCCACGCAGGCGATGGGAGCCATCGTCAACCGCCTGGACCTGCCGCCCGTCAATGGCGACAAGGCGCTGAGCCGCGACCCGCTGGCTTACCTCGGCACCACGGCGCTCACCGGCAACCGCGCCGCCATCGCCGCGCTCAAGGAGAGCGACCTGGTGCTGGACCTGATGACCTTGCTGTTCTCGCCCGAACAGCACGACATCCTGAAAACCGGCACCAGGATCCTGCTGGCGGTGGAACCGCCGGAAGTACTGGTGCGCATGGTGCCGACCGAGGCCGACCGCGAGCGCGTGACAAGCGCCAACGCGCGGCTGTCGCGCGCCAAGGAAATGCATGTGACATCCGATGCGGGCACCGACCTGCGTTGCCCGCTCGGCGAGTTTCCCGCCATCAGCGAGTACGGTTTCGTCGACGAGCCGGGACGCTGGGATCACTGGCCCAGCGGCTTCGTCCTGACGTGGCCGGACGAAGGCGGCGCCAGCGGGCGCATCGTGCTGGACCGCGGCGATATCCTGCTGCCGCAGAAGGGCTACGTGGCGGACCGCGTCGAGCTGACGGTGGAAGGCGGCTATGCCACGCGCATCGAAGGCGGGCTGGATGCCGAGCTGCTGAACGACTACATGGCCTCCTTCAACGACCCGGAAGCCTATGCCATCTCGCATATCGGCTGGGGCTTGCAGCCGCGCGCGCGCTGGTCGACGCTGGGCCTGTACGACCGCGAAGCCTCCATCGGCATGGACGCGCGCGCCTACGAGGGCAATTTCCTGTTCTCGCTCGGCCCCAACAACGAAGCGGGTGGCAGCCGCACCACCGCCTGCCATATCGATATCCCGCTGCGTAACTGCACGGTGCGCCTGGATGGCGAGGACGTGGTCAGGCAAGGCAAGGTACTGGACGGCTGGAACAGCAAATGACGAGACATAGCGAACTCCCCACCTACGAGCGCCAGGGCTTCGGCACGCCGCTGCCGCTGCAAGCCCCCGTGGGCCTGCTGATCGTCGACTTCGTCAACGGTTTCGCCGATCCGGCGATGTTCGGCGGCGGCAATATCGCACAGGCCATTGCCAACACCGTGCCGCTGCTGGCAGCAGCCCGCGAGCAAGGCTGGGCCGTGGCGCACAGCCGCATCGTGTTTGCCGACGACGACGGCGACCACAACATTTTCACGCTGAAGGTGCCCGGCATGCTGACGCTGAAGGAGCAGGGGCCGGCCAGCGCGATCGTGCCGCAGCTCGCGCCGCGCGAGGGCGAGCTGGTGGTGCGCAAGACCGTGCCGTCCGCCTTTTTCGGTACGTCGCTGGCGGCCTGGCTGACGCAGCGCGGCGTGCGCACGCTGGTGGTGGCCGGCGCGGTCACCAGCGGCTGCGTGCGCGCCAGCGTGGTCGATGCCATGTCGCACGGCTTCCGCCCGCTGGTGGTGTCGGACTGCGTGGGCGACCGCGCAATCCAGCCGCACGAGGCCAACCTGTTCGACATGGAGCAGAAATACGCCGCCGTGATGCCCCGCGAGCAGGCACTCGCGGCATTGAGGCGCCTCTGAGCGCGCTTGCGTGCCGCACCACGCACTGTATTGGCTAAAGCCCCAATTGACCGTTGCCGTCCGTTTCGCCAATCTGGCGATAAGATCAGTGCACTGAGTATGTGCGGTGCGCAAGTGCGCGCGATCCACGAACCCCCAAAGCAGTCTCGGATGGCGGCTAACCCGGGCTGGAGAAATGTATGGACAAAGACCACATAGAGAAGGAAGGCGGGCAGGGTGTAGGCGCCCGCGTGGCGCGCAAGGAAGACGCGCGCCACCTGCATGGCAAGGGCCGCTTCGTGGCCGACATCGCCATGCCGGGCCTGCAGGAAGTTGCCTTCCTGCGCAGCCCCATGGCGCATGCGCGGCTGCTGGCGCTGCACAAACCTGAAGGGCTGGAGCACGCGGTGATCGGGCGCGGCGACATGCCCGGCGCGCTCGACATCGTGGCGGACTCGGCCTTTCCCTCTTACCAGCCCTCGGCGCAGCCGCCGCTGGCCAGCGGCAAGGTCCGCTTTGTCGGCGAGCCGATTGCCATGGCCTTCGCACCGACCCGCGCGGAAGCCGAGGACATTGCCGAGCGCGTCGTCGCGGACCTGGACGAACTGCCCGCGCTCACCGACGTGGACGGCGCCAGGCAGGCCAGCRGCACCACGCGTGTCCATGAGCACTGGAAGGATAACCACTTCCTCACGCTTACCGCCGACAAGAATTTCGACACGCTCAGCAAGACCGCCGCGGTGGTGGTCACCCGCAAGATCGACCTGGCTCGCCAGTGCATGGTGCCGATGGAGGGCAAGGCCGTGCTGGCCTACTGGGATCACCAGTTCGACCAGCTGATCGTCTACAGCGCCACCCAGGTGCCGCACATGATCCGCACGGTGCTGAGCCACTGCCTGGGCCTGGAGCAGGAGAAGGTCCGCGTGATCTCGCCCGACGTGGGCGGTGCCTTTGGCTACAAGTGCGTGCTGCAGCAGGAGGAGCTGTGCATCGCGTGGCTGGCCATGACGTATCGCAAGCCGTTCCGCTTTATCGAGGACCGCCGCGAGCACCTGACCGCGGGTGCCAACTCGCGCGAGCACCATTACGAGGTCACGGCCTATGCCGACGCGCGCGGCCGGCTGCTGGCGCTCGACGCAAAGATCGCCATCGATGGCGGTGCCTATTCCGTGTGGCCCTTCACCATCGGCCTCGAGCCGGGCCAGGCTATCGGCAACCTGCCCGGGCCGTATGCCTTCGACGGCTACCGCTGCATCACGGAATGCGTCGCCACCAACAAGCCCGGCTTCGTGCCGTACCGTGGCGTGGCGCGCACCGGCGTGTGCTTCGCGATGGAACTGCTGATCGACGCGCTGGCGCGCGCTGTCAGGCGCGAGCCGTGGGAGATCCGCTGCGAGAACCTGGTGCAGCCGGAGGCCATGCCCTACGTCAACGTCACCAACAAGCATTTCGACGGCGGCGATTATCCCGCCAGCGTGCGCAAGGCAGCGGAGATGATCGGGCTGGCGCGCATCCGCGCGCGCCAGCGTGAACGGCACAGCGATGCCTCGGCGGGATCGCGCTACCTTGGCGTGGGCTTCGGCACTTACACGGAGCAATCGGCGCATGGCACTTCGGTGTTCGCCGCCTGGGGCACGCCGGTGATTCCCGGCTTCGATTCCGCCACCGTGCGCATCACGCCGGACGGCGGGCTTGAGGTGCGCGTGGGTGTGCACTCGCATGGCCAGGGCATGGAAACCACCTTTGCGCAAATCGCGCACGAGATCCTCGGCATCGACGTGGCGCGGGTCAAGGTGGTGCATGGCGACACCGGCGTGACGCCGTTCTCCACCGGCACCTACGCCTCGCGCTCGCTGGTGATGTCCGGCGGCGCGGTGTCGCGCGCCTGCAAGGCGCTGGTGCCGCGCCTGCTGAAGATCGGCGCGCATATGCTGCTGCGCCCGGAGGGCGAGGCCGCGCTGGATGGCGGCGCGGTGAAGGCGGGCGACGCCGCCGTGCCCATCGCCGACATCGCCAACGCCTGGTATATCAATCCACAGAAGCTGCCCGCCGATGTGGATCCCGCCGGGCTGGAAACCACGATGGGCTACAAGCCCAATGTGGATACCGGCAGCTTCACGTACTCCACCCACGCGGCGCTGGTGGAAGTGGACACCGATTCCGGCCACGTAGAGATCCTCGATTACGTGGTGGTGGAAGACTGCGGCACCATGGTCAATCCCATGGTGGTGGAGGGGCAGACCTACGGCGGCGTTGCGCAGGGCATCGGCACCGCCATGTTCGAAGAAATGCGCTACGACGGCAACGGCCAGCCGCTGGCCTCCACGCTGGCCGACTACATGCTGCCCGGGCCCACCGAGATTCCCGCGATCCGCATCCACCATTTCGAGACGCCGTCCCCGCACACCGAGTTCGGCGCCAAGGGCATGGGCGAGGGTGGTGCCATCGCGCCCCCGGCCGCCATCTTCAACGCCGTCAACGATGCGCTGGGGCAGTTCGGCGTGGAGTTGCTGGAGACTCCCCTCACGCCGCGCAAGGTGCTCGAAGCACTGGCCCGCGCCGAACAAGCGCGAGACGAGCCGCAGACCACGCAAACCAGAGAGGCGGCCTGAACCATCATGAAAGCAGCTGCATTCATCTATCGCGCGGCGCCCACGCTGGCCGCGACCTGCGCCGCGCTGGCGGACCGCACCGACAACGCCAAGGTCATGGGCGGCGGCCAGTCGCTGGGCCCCATGCTCAACCTGCGCCTGACGCGGCCCGATACCGTCTACGATTTGTCGAAGCTGGCCGAGCTGCGCACGGTCAGCGTGGAGCAGGACCGCGTGCGCATCGGCGCCGCCGTCACCCACGCGCAGATCGAGGATGGCGAATTCCCGGCGTTGCGCGGCACCATGCTGCAGTCCGTGGCACACGGCATCGCCTACCGCGCCATCCGCAACCGCGGCACCATCGGCGGCAGCCTGGCGCATGCCGATCCCGCGGCGGACTGGGTGGTGGCGCTGACCGCCATGGGCGCCGAGCTTGAACTTGCGTCGAAGGCCGGCACGCGCCGGGTACCCATGACGCAATTCATGCTGGGCGCGTACACCACTGCGCTGACGGAGGGCGAAGTGATCGCGGCCGTCCATGTGCCGCGTCACAACGACGACGTGCGCTGGGGCTACCACAAGCTCTGCCGCAAGACCGGAGAATTCGCCGAGGCAAGCTGCGCCGCCTACTTCGATCCGTCCGCGCGCTTCGCCCGCATCGTGCTGGGCGCGCTCGACGGCGCGCCGGCGGTGCTGCACGGCCTGGCCAACGGCATTGCGGCGCGCGGCCCCGCCGCGCTCACCCCGCAGGCCGTCCTGGCAGCCGTGACGCAAGCCACGCCCGGCAAGGATGCGATCGACCGCAAGCTTTATTGCACCGCTGCGACGCGCTGCATCGAACAACTTTTTAACTGAGGGCCGCAGTGGAAACCATCGCACTGACGATCAATGGCCGCGCCGCTGCCGGTGCCTGCGCGCACCGCACGCACCTGGGAGACTTCCTGCGCGACGGGCAGGGCCTGACCGGCACCCACCTGGGTTGCGAACACGGGGTTTGCGGCGCCTGCACCGTGCTGGTCGACGACAAGCCCGTACGCTCCTGCATCACGTTCGCCAGCGCCTGCGCCGGCAGCAAGGTGGTGACCATCGAAGGCTATGACGACGATGCCGTGATGCGCGAGTTGCGCGCCGCGTTCAACAAGCACCACGCGCTGCAATGCGGCTATTGCACGCCCGGCATGCTCGCCACCGCGCGCGACATCGTGCTGCGGCTGCCGGATGCCGACGAAGCCACCATCCGCCACGAGCTTTCCGGCAACCTCTGCCGCTGCACCGGCTATATGGGCATCGTGGCCGCGATCCGCTCGGTGCTGGAGCAACGGCGGCCGCAAGGCGGCGGCATCGCGCAGGCCAGCACGCCGGCGCCGCGTGCGTTCGTCTGCTTCACGCCCGCCGCCGATAGCGCCGGCGAGGCGCAAGCCGTTGCCGCGGCCACGGAGGAGACCGAGCGCAGCGCCGACAAGAAAGGCTGGTCGCGCATCGATGGCGGCTTCAAGGTGCCGTTCCCGGTCGATGACGTCTGGCGCTTCATGGCCGACCTGCCCGCGGTGGCCAGTTGCCTGCCGGGTGCCGCGCTGACCGAGCAGGACGGCGACCGCGTCAAGGGCCACGTCGCGATCAAGTTCGGGCCGATGGCGGCGCGCTTCAACGGCGCGGCGCGGCTGGAACGGGACGACCAGAACCGGCGCGGCGTGTTAAAGGGCGCGGGCCAGGACTCGCTGAGCAACTCCAAGGCCGCGGGCGATATCACCTACGTGCTTCAGGCGGTATCGGCGGGCGAGACCGAAGTGCTGATCGACTTGCAGTATTCGCTGCAAGGCCCGCTGGCGCAGTTCTCCCGCTCGGGGCTGGTGCGCGATTTTGTCCGTCGCATGATGGCCGATTTCGGCAAGAACGTGACTCGCAAGATGGACCCGTCGCTGTCGGATAGTGAACGCAGCAAGGTCACGCAGATGAATCCGGTGTCGATGATGCTGGGAGTGCTCTGGGAGAGGGTGAAGCGGCTGTTTGGGGGTGGGCGGGATTAAGGCCCCGAGGCAGGGATGGAGGGTGGCGGCTGCATCCGCAGGCTTACAGCCGCGACGTCGCCAGGCGCGCGGCGAGTCCCAGGAACACCACCCCCGCAAACCGGTTCAGCGCACGTTGCGCGCGAGCCGAGCGCAGCAGCAGGGTGCCGAACATGGCCGAGAAGTAGGCGATCACAGAAAAAACAAGCAGGGTGGCGATGATAAAGACCACGCCCAGCACCATGATCTGCAGCGCGATATGCCCACGGTCGGCAGCGACGAACTGGGGCAGGAACGCGAGAAAGAAGATCACGACCTTGGGGTTGGTCAGGTTCATCACCACGCCGCGCCGGTACATGTGCCCGGTGCCAACGTTGCCGCCGCCGCCTTCGGCCATCTTGCCCATCGGTGCGCGGAACGCCTGCCACGCAAGGTAGGCCAGGTACAGCGCGCCGGCGATCTTGAGCGCCGCAAATGCAACCTGGGATGTGGCAAACAGCGCGGCCAGGCCGAAGGCCACCGCGGCCGTATGCACCAGCAGGCCCGTGCAAAGGCCGAGCACCACGACCATGCCGGCGCGAGGCCCCCGCATGGCGGATTGCAGCAACACAAAGATATTGTCCGGGCCGGGTGTCAGGCCAAGTACCACGGCAATGCCGAAGAATGGCAATAGTGTCTCGAGCGGGGGCATGCGCTTCACTCCTTTGCTGCTGCGGATAGTGCGTTGTCGGGTGAGATCCGGCATTGGGCAAAAACCCGTCGCCGGACCATCAGGAACGCCATCCGAATACTGCCAGCCAGACAACGTTTGTGCCAGCGTGACGCATTGGCACGTCAAGGATGCCATGTTGCCGGACTGCCCGACGCTGCCTCGGGCGCAGGCCGGTGGCTTCCCGCCATCGCATACGAAAGCTGGTTGGCCGCGTCCACCACCGTCTGTGCCAGGGCAATCAAGCGCTCTTCACTGAGCCGCGAAGTCGGCCCCGAGATGCACGCGGACCCGAGCAGCCGCCAATGCAGCCCGAACACAGGCGCTGAAACGCTGGAGACTTCCGGCTCGCGCTCGCCCATCGACAGGTGATATCCCCGCCGCCGGATCGATTCATAGGGCTCGCCCGGCTGCCCTGAGAACGCCAGGATGACCCGCCCGGGCGCGCCGCTGTCCAGCGGCAGCGCCGAGCCGATGCGTACATGGTGCCGGATGGCCTGCGGGCCCTCCACGCGCACCAGGCACATGCGCTGCTGGCCCTCGCGCACGTAGAACGACGCGCTTTCCCCAGTCTTGATCGTCAGCTCCCGCAGCACCGGTTCCACCACTTCATACACATTGAAGGTGGCCTGGTAGCACGCGCCCAGCCAGCCTGCAGCACGCCCGAGCCGCCAACTGCCGTCTTCCTTCTGCACCAGGTAGTTGTCGGATGCCAGCGTGCGCGCCAGGCGCAGCACCGTGGTCTTGTGGAAGCCCGTGCGCCGGCTGAGTTCCGCTAGTGTGAGCTGTGCATCACTTACGCCGAAAGCTTCCAGGACGCGCAGCGCCCGCCGTACTGCGATCACGCCGCCGCCTGCGTCGTCGGCCGCCTCAATGGCAATGGGGGAATTGGAGGGGACCATGGTGTGGAATGGGGTGCGTACAGTGAAACGGTATTGTACTGCGTGCAACGACCATCCAGAATCCGTTCCAACAAATAACGAGATGGAGACAAGCAATGCACCTGCTGCGCCGCGGCCTGACCACCGCTCTCTTTTGTGCCCTGGCCATCCCGGCCCTGGCACAGACCCAAACCTATCCTGCCAAGCCCATCCGCGTGATCGTGCCGTTTCCAGCCGGCGGCGGCACGGACATCATTGCCCGCGAGGTCACCAACAAGGTGGCGATGGCCATGGGCTGGCGCTTCGTGGTGGACAACAAGCCGGGCTCGGGCGGCAACCTCGGCGTGGACGCCGCGGCCAAGGCCAGTGGCGACGGCTATACCATCGTGCTGGGCCAGACCAGCAACCTTGCCATCAACCCCGCGCTCTACCGCAAGCTGCCGTACGACGTGGCGAAGGACCTTACGCCGGTGGGCCTGGTCGCCAGCGCACCGCTGGTGCTGGTGACCAACGTGGATTCGCCCTACAAGACGCTGGCCGAAGTGATTGCTGCCAGCAAGGCGCATCCGGGCACTATCAACATGGCCTCGCCGGGTAACGGCACCGTGGCGCACCTGACCAGCGAGCTGTTCCAGAAGACGGCCGGCATCAAGCTCACACACGTGCCGTACAAGGGCGCGGCCCAGGCCGTCAATGACCTGATTGGCGGGCAGGTGCAGCTGTACCTGTCGTCGGTGCCGACGCTGATCGGCCATATCCGCAACGGCAAGATGCGCGCGCTGGCCGTCACCTCGGGCAAGCGCATGGACGACCTGCCCAACGTGCCCACCATTGCCGAGTCCGGCTACAGCGGGTTCGAGGCCGTGACGTGGTTCGGTTTCGTGGCGCCCGCCGCCACGCCCAGGGGCATCGTGGCGCGCCTGAATGCCGAGTTCAACAAGGCGCTGCAGGTGCCCGACCTGAGGAAGAAGCTGAGCGACCAGGGCGCTGATGTTCTGGGCGGCACCCCGGAGGAGTTCGGCGCGCTGCTGAAGAAGGACACCGTTCGCTGGTCAGCCGCCGTCAAGGCATCCGGCGCGCAGGTTGACTGATCTCCGGCATTCACAGCTACCCCGTCGCCATCCCCGAATCCCCGAATCACCGAATCCAAGGAGCCATGCCATGAGCCTGCCCAACATCATCAAATCCTTCGACCGCGTACCCGCCGACATCGTCGCCCGGGCCGCGAAATTCCAGCCCGCGATCCTGGCCGACGTGGCCGGCCGCCGCGGCGCGCTGCACGGCCGCATCCGGGCGTTGCGCCCGCATATGAAGCTGGCCGGCACCGCCTTCACGGTGGAAGTGCGCCCCGGCGACAACCTGATGATCCACGCCGCGCTGGCGCTGGCGCAGCCGGGTGATGTGCTGGTGATCGACGGCAAGGGCGACCAGAGCAGCGCGCTGATGGGTACCATCATGATGAATGCATGCCGCCAGCGCGGCATTGCCGGCGTGGTGATCGACGGCGCGGTGCGCGACAGCCTGGATATCGACGACATGGATTACCCGGTGTTCTCGGTGGGCACCAACCCCAACGGCCCGACCAAGGAAGTGGGCGGGCGCATCGGCCACCCGGTCTCGGTCGGCGGCGTCACGGTCCACCCCGGGGACTTCATCTGCGGCGATGCCGATGGCCTGGTCGTGGTGGAGCGTGAAAAGATCGCCTCGCTGCTGCCGCTCGCCGAGCACAAGGAAGCCGCCGAAGCGCGCCGCATCGCCCAGATCAAGGAAGGCAAGACCAACGCGCCGTGGCTGGTTGCCTCGTTGATCACCGCTGGCGTGCTGAAAGAGGGAGAGACGCTGTGAGCACCAAGCCCGCTATCCTCGTCACCGCGGCTGACCTGGCGCCACAAGCCGAGGCATTGCTCGGCGATTACGAAATCGTCTATGCCGGCAAGACCCCCCAGCCCGCCGATCTGGTGGCGCTGGCGCAGCGCCACAACCCGGTCGGCATCATCGTGCGCTACGGCGCCGTGACGCCGGAAATCATGGATGCCGCCCCCGCGCTGAAGGTCATCTCCAAGCACGGCAGCGGCACCGACACCATCGACAAGCCCGCCGCCGCAGCGCGCGGCATCGAGGTAACGGCAGCGGTTGGCGCCAATGCCGCAGCCGTTGCGGAGCAGGCCCTGGCGTTGCTGCTGGGCTGCGCCAAATCCGTCGTGACGCTCAACGAACGCATGCATGCCGGCCACTGGGACAAGGCCACGCACAAGAGCTTCGAGCTGGCGGGCCGCACCATTGGCCTGATCGGCCTGGGTGCCATCGGCCGGCGCTTCGCCAGGATGTGCGATGCCATGGGCATGCGCGTGATCGGCTTCGATCCATATGCCCGTGACCTGCCGGACTATATCGAGCCCGTGGACCTGGAAACGATCTGGAAGGAGTCGGACGCTATCTCGCTGCACTGCCCGCTGACCGCCGACAACAAGGCGATGATCAACGCGCAAACGCTGGCACGCTGCAAGCCCGGCGTGATGCTGGTCAACACCGCGCGCGGCGGGCTGATCGACGAACCCGCACTGCTGGCCGCGGTGCAGTCCGGACAGGTAGCCATTGCCGGGCTGGACAGCTTCGCGGTCGAGCCGATGACGGTGCCGCATATCTTCCACGGCCAGCCTGGTTTTCTGCTCAGCCCCCACATCGGCGGCGTGACCAGCACCGCCTATGTGAACATGGGCGTGGCGGCCGCGCAGAACACGCTAGGCGTGCTGTCTCGCGCGCAAGCCCCGGTTCTGGCCAAGGCCTGAAGGCCGAAGCCGGCCCCCGCCCGGGCCAGGAAAAATACAAGGCAGGAGACACAATGAAAACCAAACCGAACCGCGTATCGGCACTGCGCCGTTGCGCGCTGGGCGCGATCGCCTTCATCGCCCTATCAGCCCACGCACAAACCTGGCCCGACAAGCCCGTCAGGATCGTGGTCCCATACCCCCCAGGCGGTGCTGTCGACGCAGTCACCCGAAAAATGGCCCAACGCCTCACCGAACAAACCGGCCAGAGCTTCGTCGTCGAAAACAAGGCAGGCGCCACCGGCACCATCGGCACTGTGCAAGTGGCGCGCGCCCCGGCCGACGGCTACACGCTGCTCGCCAACGACACCACGTATTCCCTGCTGCCGCACATTTTCAAGAAACTGCCGTTCAATTACGCGAATGACCTGCAGCCGGTAGCCGCTTTCGTGTTCGCGCCGATGGCCGTGGCGGTCAAGGCCGACAGCAGGTTCAAGACCATGAACGACCTGATCGCTGCGGCCCGCGCGGGCGACGCCAAAGTGAGCTACGGCTCAGGCGGCGCCGGCACCACGCCGCATTTCGCTAGCGAAGCCCTGGGCGTGGCCACCAGCGCGCACTTCATGCACGTGCCGTTCAAGGGCGCGGGCGAGGCCACGCTGGCGCTGCTCGGCGGCACGGTGGACTACCAGATCGCATCCACGCCCGGCGTCATCGGGCAAGTCAAGGGCGGCAGCCTGCGCCTGCTGGCAGTGAGCGGCGACAAACGCCTTGCTGCGCTGCCCAATGTGCCGACGTTTGCCGAGGCAGGGCTCAAGGGCTATGGTGTAGTCAACTTTACCGGCCTGTGGGCGCCCAGGGGCACGCCGCCGAAGGTGCTGGAGCGCCTTCAGAAAGAAGTGGCTGCGGCCATGGCCTCCCAGGACATGAAGACCTTTGCCGAAGGCATTGGCGCGAATCCGGGCTACYGGGATGCGTCGACATTTTCCAGGCAGCTTGCCGAGCGCGCGGCGTTCTGGGGCAAGGTGGCGGCCAATACCGCATTTGAAAGGCAATAATCCATGTTCCTGCTGAATGCCCCGGAAGTCCGTGAGCTGGACCTTTTTACCCGTATGCCGGCGAAATACCGCCAGCCCAGGCGCACGATCTGGGCCGATGCCAACCAGGGCGGGCGAGAGATCGATGCCTTCCTGGAAGGCCCGGTGTTCGACAGCGCCGGCAATCTCTATGTCACCGATATCCCCTACGGCCGCGTCTTTCGCATCGATCCAAAGGGCGGGTGGGAGCTGGTGGCCGAGTGGGACGGCGAGCCCAACGGCATGAAGTTTCTAAGCGCGGCCGAACTGCTGGTGACGGACTACCGCAATGGCCTGATGCTGCTCGACACGCGCAGCGGAACCGTGGCGCCTTACCTTGGCCGCCGCAATACCGAGAGCTTCAATCCTTGCCGATGGCAGCGTATCCAAGACCGGCCAGTTCTTTACGTCATATGGCCCGAGCGGCCCGGACGGGCTGGCCATGGATGCCTCCGGCCGGTTGCTGGTGGCGAACCCGGGGCTGGGCTACGTCTGGGTGCTGAACCACCGCGCCGAGCCGGTGCAGGTGCTGCGTGGCCCCGCCGGGCATTCCCTGACCAATCTCGCCTTTGGCGGCACGGCCGGCAAGACGCTGTTCGTGACGGACTCCACGGCGGGAGGCATCCTGTGCATCGAAATGGATGTGGCCGGGCTGCCGATCGTCCCACGCAAGCATTCAACGGGAGATCCGGCATGACGCAACGCTGGAAGCACAGCCCGCAGGGCAGCCACTAGGGCGAGTTCGGAGACGACGACCAGCGCGGCCGGATGAACCTGGTGGACAGGTCCAAGGTACTGCAAGGCTCCCGTCCTTGATGACCCGCGCCAATTTCACTGTTTCGCCATCGCATCAAGCCTGAATTGGCGCCGGAAAGTGTAGGGCGCGGCCCGACAGTCTCCCGGACCCATTTGCCTTACCCTCGGCAGGCCCCGGCGCCACCTGCGCCGTGCAAATGCAAAAAGCCCGTGCGGCGAGAACCGTACGGGCTTTGGAATCTGGTTGCGGGGGCAGGACTTGAACCTGCGACCTTCGGGTTATGAGCCCGACGAGCTGCCAACTGCTCCACCCCGCGGGCCGAAATATACGCGGGTTGGCGGGCAATGGATAGTCCTGATTGGAATTATTTGCCAGCATCGCCTATCGATCACGTTAATGCGGAGCGGGCCAGGTGCGCATTGACGGCGCGCGAACGGGGCAGCCGGCGCGAGATTGCGCGAGCTTGTATGTGATTTATGCGGCACTGTTATCGAATTTGAGTGGCAGGGGCAGCCGCCAGCTTCATGCCACGATCGCCGAAGCCGGCCACGTGGCAGCCAGTACCGCCAGAGCCCGAAACGCCTGCTTTCAGCCCACGCTGCCTTCCTTCGGCTCCGGCACGAGACTGAACTGCGCGGACAGGTCGTTCTCGTCACCCAGCGGGCCATCGGTCCGCACAAGCCCCTTGGTGGTGAGCTTGGTCAGTGTCCGCACGGCCTGGATCGGGCTGACGCCCGTGGCCTTTGCGACCTGATATGCATCCATCGGGGTGCCCGTTTTCTTCAGGGCGTCGATTACTGCCTGGCGAGTGTCGTGGTTGTTGTTCATTTCCGGGCGTAGGTTGAGTCTGCTCAGACTAGACGAGGTGGCCGGCCTGCGCAACCCCGCATTCTCGCGGATAGATCAGTCCAAAAAGTTGCGCCATCGCCATCGCGCGTCAGAATAGAGGGTCTGACGGCAAGCATCGCAAGAATAATGAAGCAGACACTACTTCTGATTGATGGCCTGAACATCCTGCGCCGGGTTTACGAAGCCAACCCATCGGAAGACATTCCGGCCAAGGTCGAAGGGGCTGTGCTCTCGGCCCTGGCCTCGTTCCGCCGCGCCTTGGCCGAATGCCGGCCCACGCACGCGCTGGCGGCATTCGATGCCGGCGGCAAGACGTGGCGGCACGCGCTGTATCCGCAATATCGCCAGCACCGCAAGCCCATGGACCCGGAGCTGGCCGACGTCATTCCCGATTTCCGCCTGACGCTGACGGAGGTGCTCGGGCTCCAGACTGCCTCGGCCGACGGTTACGAGGCGGACGACATCATCGCCACCGTCTTCTACCGCTGGACCGCGAGCAAGGAGGGGCAGGCGATTCCGGTGAGCACGGACAAGGACGTGCTCCAGCTGATTGCAGACGGCGCGATCGTACGCAACCATTTCGCGACAGCGAAGAACGGCGAGCCGTCCTGGTTCGACGAAAGCTACGTCATGGACAAGTTCGGCGTCGGCAGCCACCAACTGGCGGATTACCTCGCCATGCTGGGAGATAGCACGGACGGCATTCCCGGCGTCGAAAAGATCGGGGCGAAGACCGCCGTGAAGCTCCTGCAGCGCTATGGCGACCTGGAGACCGTGCTGGCCAACGCGTCCGGGGAGAAAGGCGTGATCGGCAAGAACCTGGCGGAACAGGCGCATCTGGCACGGCTTTCCCGCCAGTTGCTGTCCCTCAAGACCGATGTCCAGCTTGGGCTGACATGGAACATGCTTCGCATCGGCGACGCGGCTGGGGACCCACCCTGATGCCCGGTTGTCGCCGGCGCGTGACTTTGTAAAGTGGCTGATGGAAAACTTTTAATATCCAGCCGGCGCTCCCGTGGTGCAGACTAGCGCATTCCGCGGGAGACCAAGCTTTGCTGCAACTCAACACGTATGAAACCCTGGTGGCCGCGTCGCTGGTCCTGCTTGCCGGCCGCAAGCTGATCGCCGTCACACCCGTCCTGAAAACCTACAGCATCCCCGAGCCGGTGGTGGGCGGCCTGGTGGTGGCGCTCGCGCTCTATGCCGCACGCGCGTTCGCCGGGGCCGAAGTCGGCTTCGATCTCACCATGCAGACGCCGCTGATGCTGGCGTTCTTTGCCACGCTCGGGCTCAGCGCCGATCTCGCCAGTCTTCGCCGGGGCGGCAAGAGCATTGCCATCTTCCTGTTTGTGGTCGTCGGCCTGCTCGTGCTGCAGAATGCCATCGGTATCGGCATGGCGTCCGTCCTGGGGCTGAAGCCGGTCGTCGGGCTGCTGGCGGGGTCGATCACCTTGTCGGGCGGCCATGGCACCGGCGTGGCCTGGGGCCACACGTTCGCCAGCCAGTACGGCCTGACTGCCGCCACGGAGCTGGCCATTGCCTGCGCCACGTTCGGGCTGGTCCTGGGCGGCTTGCTGGGCGGGCCTGTCGCGCGCGTACTGCTGCGCAAGATCCAGACACCGGGCAGCGCCGCGCCCGAGCCCGATCCGCTCAATTTCGAAGAGCCGGCCGCGGTGCGGCTGATCACCGCGTCGGCGCTGATCGAGACGCTTGCCCTGATACTGGTCTGCCTGACCGCCGGGCAGGCGCTGGCAAGCGTCCTTGCGCAGAGCTGGTTCTCCCTGCCTACCTTCGTCTGGGTGCTGTTCATCGGCGTGATCCTGCGCAATGGCCTGGCGGCGCTGGGCTGGTACAGCGTGTTCGACCGTGCGGTCTCCGTGCTGGGCAACGTCAGCCTGTCGATGTTCCTGGCGATGGCGCTGATGAGCCTGCGGCTGTGGGAGTTGTCCGCGCTGGCGCTGCCGCTGCTGGCGATTCTCGCTGCGCAGGCGGCCGCCATGGCTGCCTACGCGATGTTCGTCACCTTCCGCGTGATGGGGCGCAACTACGACGCCGTGGTGCTGGCCGCCGGGCATTGCGGCTTTGGCCTGGGGGCGACGCCTACCGCCATTGCCAATATGCAGGCGATCACCGATCGCTTCGGGCCGTCGCACCTGGCCTTCCTGGTCGTGCCGATGGTTGGCGCTTTTTTCATCGACCTTGCCAACGCGATCGTGATCAAGGCCTACTTGCTGCTGCTCCCAGTGTCCTAGGGTCTGCCGGTCCGGTGCCATCGGGTTTGCAGTCGAACAGCAACACCTTCAGCGCCGTGCATAGCGTAGCCAGCACGGCAAACAGCCAGCCGCTCCACACCGCGCCCGTCATGCCCACGGCGGTAATGAACCCGCCCGCCACCGCCGCGCCGGACACCACGCCCAGGTTGGCGGCCGAAATATAGAGGCTGGTGGCGAACTCTGGCGCTTCCGGCGCCGCGGAGGCGAGCCACATCTGGCTGACGATCAGGCCACTGGTATGCGCCGCGCCCCACAGAAGGCAGACCGCGATCATCGGCAAGAAGCTGGCGCTGCCACAGGCGTAGAGCACGAGGTAGGCGCCGCCAAGCGCCACCGGGTGCAGCAGTGCGGTCCCCGCCAGGCTCTTGCCCAGCAGCCTGCCGGCGAGCAGATTGCCCGCTACGCCGCCGATGCCGAAGACCACCAGCAGCACGCTGATTGTTTCGCCGCCCATGCCGGCCTCGCGCGCGAGATACTCGGCCGCGTAGCTGTAGACCGAGAACATGGTGGCGAAGATGAGCACGGTGGCCAGCAGGTTGAGCCAGACGGGCAGCTTGCGCAGGATCGCCGACGGCCGGATGGCGGGCACACCCTGCGCCGGGGCTGGCCGCTTTGGCTCATCCGGCAGCACGGCCAGCAGGCCGATGCCTGCCGCGGCATTCACGGCGGCGCAAAACAGGAAGGACGCCTCGTAGGAAAAACGCGCCGCGATCCACGCCGTGATGGGCACGCCCAGCACCAGGCCCATGCTGGTGCCGACGAAGGCCATGGCCGTGGCATGCGTAGCCCGCTCCCGCGGGTACAGTGACACGGCTGCCGCGAACGCCAGCGAAAAAAACACCGGATGCAGCAGCGCGGGGACAATGCGCAGCGCCATCAGCGTGGCGAAGTCCGGTGCCCAGGCCGACAGCACGCTGCACGCGGCGAACACGAACAGCGCGCCCGCCAGCACCCTGCGCCGCGCATGGCGCGACAGCCACAGCACCATGAACGGCCCGCACACGGCCACCACCAGCGCGAACAAGCCGACCAGCCAGCCTGCCCGGGCCACCGTGATGCCATAGCGTTCGACAACCGCCGGCAGGATGCCAACCACGCCAAACTCGATGGCGTAGAGGCCGAACAGGCCTAGCGCGATAAAGAACAGGGAGCGGCCGGCGTTCATGGCTGTATTTCCATCCCGGCCGCATAGACGGCATTGCGCAGGTCGGTCACGAAGCGGCCGGACATGCCTTCGTACAAGGTGTTGGTGAACGCAACCACGCTCAAGGCCCTGACGCGGTCAACGAACCAGGAATGGCCGTAGGCACCGCCCCAACGCCAGGTTCCCGCGGATTCTGGCGAACCCGCCAGAGCCGGATCGCGCAGCACCGAAAATCCCAGGCCGAAGCCGGTGCCAGGCGCATCGGGCGGACCCCATTCGCCGGTCTGGTTGCGCCCCATTTCCTCCACCCACGCGGCGGGGAACAGGGGGCCGCCGCCCTGGCGCAGCGCTTCCAGTAACAGGAGCAGGTCGCCCGCGCTGCCCACCATGCCGGCGCCGCCGGAGGGAAACGCGCCGGCGTCCAGGGCGCGCGCGGGCGCGAAGCGGATGCCTGCCGTGCCTTCAAGGACGGGGACCACATCCCGCTCGCGCATTCGGCGCGGCACCGGCGTGTGGTTGACGTAGGCGGTGGCCAGGCGGTCCGCATCGACGGCAGCAAAGGCGGTGTCGCGCATACCCAGCGGCCCCGTGACCAACGCCCGCACAGCGTCGCCCAGCGGCGCTTCGCAAACACGCTCGATCACGGCGCCGAGCACGTCCGTTGCCAGCGAATAGCCCCAGGCGGTGCCGGGCTTGTAGAGCAACGGCACGCTGGCAATGCGGCGCAGGTTCTCCGCCAGCGAGATACCCGGCTGGTCCATGCCATCCGATACGCCGGCGCGGGCATAGGGCCCGTTGCCGTCGGCCTCGAAAAAGCGGTAGCCCAGCCCGGCGGTGTGGCTCATCAACTGCCGTACCGTGATGGATGCGGGGCTGCCGTCGGCAAGGCGCGGCGTGAACGCCGGCAGCCAGCGGGCCACTGCGTCGTCGAGCCCGAGCGGGCCTTGCGCCACCAGCACCATGGCGGCGGCCGAGATGATGGGCTTGGACACCGAAGCCAGGCGGAACAACGCATCGGCGCGCATCGGCAGGGCCGCCTCGCGGTCGGCCAGGCCGGCGGCGCGGCTGTGGATCAGTTCGCCGTCACGGGCGACTAGCACCACGGCGCCGACCAGCCGGTGCTCGGCCAGGGCCTGGTCGATCGCCGCGTCGACGCGCGTGCGCAGGTGGGCAGGCGGTACGCCGTCGGACAGGGTGGAGGTGCGGGAGGTCATGCGCGTTTTCCTTCGTTGCGGATTGCAAGGATTGCAAKGGATTGCAAGTACAAGCRAACGATAAGAAACATTCGACTCAGGAAAAAGTAGGCTAGAGTTCCTGGTTATCCGGACAACGTTGTCCGTAATAAGCATGCCGGGAAAAATCCATGGACAGCCTGAGTGGCTTCACAGTGTTTGTGCAGGTGGCCGAGACGCGCAGCTTCGTGGCGGCCGGCCGCCTGATGGGCGTATCGGCATCGGCCGTGGGCAAGAGCGTGGCGCGGCTGGAGGAAAAGCTTGGCGCGCGGCTGTTTCACCGCAGCACGCGCAGCATCACCCTGACGGCCGAGGGCGCGCTGTTCCTGGAGCGCAGCCGGCGCATCCTCGCGGAAATCGAGGCGGCCGAACAAGAGCTGTCCCGCGCGGCCGAGGCGCCGCGCGGGCGCCTGCGCGTCAGCCTGCCGCTGGTCAGTTCGCTGGTGCTGCCGGTGCTGGGCGACTTTATGCGGCGGTACCCGGAGATCGAACTGGACCTGGACTTTACCGACCGGATGGTGGACGTGATCGAGGAAGGCTTCGATGCGGTCGTGCGCACTGGCGAGCCGGCCGACTCACGGTTGTCGGCGCGGCGCCTCGGCGATTTCCGGATCCTGCTGGTAGCCGCCCCGGCCTACCTCGCACAGCGCGGCTTGCCCCGGCATCCCGCCGACCTGGCCGGGCATGCCTGCCTGCATTACCGCTTTCCCAACAGCGGCAAGCTGGAAACCTGGCCGCTGCGCCGCGACGAGTCGGACCCGGAGCCGCACCTGCCCACCTCCATGATCTGCAACAACATCGAGACGCGCATGAGCTTTGCCCTGCAAGGCCTGGGGATCGCTTGCCTGCCGGACTTCGCGATCCGCGACGCGCTGGCCGATGGAAGGCTGCTCCCCGTACTCGGCGACTACGTGGAGCGCAGCGGCACCTTTCGCGTGCTGTGGCCGGCCAGCCGGCACCTGTCGCCCAAGCTGCGGGTGTTGATCGACTTCCTGGGCGAGCGGGTATTTCCGGGTGGCGGTACTGGATGCTGATGGGTGGTTTGGCGACGATTCCGCGTATCCAGATTTAGTGTTTACTCCTTCAAGATGAAAGCGAAGATCCTAATCTTGATTGCCGCGATGCCGGCACTGATGTCGATACTGTATGTTCTGTATCGAGTTTTCTACGTTCGAGTGAATCATGTGGGCATTACGCCCCACTATCTGGACCTAATGTCGATGGCATCAGTGCTACTAGCGCTTCTTTTTGGCGCAAACCGGAAGGGGCTCTGGTTCATCGCATGGCTGGCAACCCTCAACGTGCTGATGGTCGTCTGGGCAATCGACACCTATGTCCTGGTCGAATATGAGGAGTGGATTCGCAAAGGGCTGCCCGGCAAATCGGTAGGCTACGGGGCGCCATGACGGCGACTCCCCGCTTAAGGCCGAGGCGGGCCGCGCTGGCAATGAGGGCCCGGGATGGTTGGAGCCGCCAACCACGGCGCGGTCATTGAAACGTACCAAACAGACGCATAGCCCAGCCAGCGCCGTAGAGCCCAAGGCCGAACATCCCGTGCGTGACGAGGCTATGAAGGCGCGCGGCGGCGGGACGCGGCGTGCGGCTGGCGGCGATGCCGGCGCCCATGCCCGGCTGCATCACAAGGAAGGGCGCCGCCACGCTGCCGATGCCGACGATCAGCGCGGGGCCCAGCGTCGGATGACGGGCCCAGTCGAGGCCCCAGAGCGCGAGCAGCGTGGCCGCGAACGCGATGCCGGTCAGATAATGGGCGATCCAGCCGATCAGGCGCTCGCCCCGGACGGGCGGCGAAGCGGCGATGGGATCGTGGCGAAAGCGCCCGCGTGTCAGGTGGGCAAGCCAGCGGCCCACCAGGCCGTAGTCCAGCGGAGGAATGCCGAGCATCCGTTTGCGGGCGACTGCCCAGATGTCCATCACCGCCGTCGCGCCGGCCCCGATCAGAACAGCACCCACCAGATAATCCGTGGCCTCAGACATTGGCTGCCTCCTTAGGTGCGCCTGACGCGGACGGCGCTCTGGCGCTGACCATCCAGCAGGCAGCGGTGTAGCGAACTTCGTCGCCGCGCACATAGGGATCAAAGGCGGCGCGGACGGTGTCGATGACTTGCGCGCGCGTGCGCTCGTCCGCATCTTCCAGGATCAGGCCCACGGGGCCGAGCCGGGTGAGGTAGCCGGTCAGCGCCTTCTCCGGCAGGGTGCACTCGACATCGATCGGCTGGATGTCGATCGCGGCCCAGCCGCTCTCTTCCAGGATGGAAGCGACCCGATGCCGGTCTGCGAAGGCGAACTGTCCCGGCGCGCCAGGCTGGCGGGCGGGTAGGTCCGGCAGCAGCGGCGCCGCGGCGCGCTCGGCCGTCGTCATGAACGGGTTTTCCGCTGCACTGCGCCAGGCGAGGCACCGGAGTCCGGCGTCGTCGCTCGCGGCGCGCCGCAAGTTCGCGAAGGCCAGGACCGGATTGTCGAAGAACATGACGCCGAGGCGCGAAATGATCATGTCGAAGCTGGCGGGCGCGAAGGCGTGGGTCTGCGCGTCGGCGCGGATGAAGTTTGCCGTCGTGTCTTCCTGTCTGGCGCGTGCCCGGGCGGCGGCGATCATCGGCTCGGAAATGTCGATGCCGGTGCAATAGCCCTCGGCGCCGAGCTGCCGCGCAACGGCGAGCGTCGTGCCGCCCGTGCCGCAGCCGACGTCAAGCACCCGGCGCCAGGATCCGGCGCGCGCCACTTCGGCCAGCAGGTCTTCGAACGGCTTGAGCATCTGGTCGAGCAACACTTGCGACTCGACCCAGGCGCGTCCGGCGCGGCCGTTCCAGAGCGCCGTCTGCTCGTTTCCGGTCTGGTGCGTGATATCCATGATCGTCTTCCTTTGCTTGCCCTCAAGGAGCGGAAGCTAAACTATGCTAGTTCAAGTCGACTTGAGGTCAAGAGGGGTGAGACAACTAGACATAGCCGAGGTGGCGCAGCAATCCGGCGTTCCCGCATCGACGCTGCGGTTCTATGAGGAAAAGGGGCTGATCGCGTCCACCGGCAGGCGAGGGCTGCGCCGCCTGTTCGATGCCGGCGTGCTGGAACGGCTGGCGCTGATCGCGCTGGGGCGTGCCGCCGGTTTCTCGCTCGATGAAATTGCGCTGATGTTCGCGCCGGAGGGGCGGCCGCGCATCGACCGGCGGATGCTCGCCGCCAAGGCGGAGGAGCTGGACAAGACGATCCGCAGACTGAGCGCGATGCGCGATGGCCTGCGGCATGCCGCTGCCTGCCCCGCACCGAGCCACATGGAATGCCCCAAGTTCCGCCGCATCCTGCGGGCCGCCGCATCTGGCGCTGTGGGATCGCCAGGGAAGAAGGCTCCGCCGCCGCCGCGGAACTAGCTCCAGGGTGGCGGCTAGCGACGACATCCCACCAAGCCGCCGCGCATCGCCGCCTTGTATTCCAGTTGCCGCCCGAATTCGACGAAGCCCATGTCCGCAACGGAGCGGGACAGGCGGCGATTCTTCAGCATGCCGCGCACGTTCAGGTCTTCAATGCCGATGGTATGGAAACGACGCGTCAGGCCAGTCGTAAGCTGGTGCGGCGCGTCTGAGCGAATCGCCGCGATGCGGGCGTGCAGCCTCGCCAGCGCGGCAATTCATGCCCGAGCCAAGATCGGCGATGACCTCGACCGTCCAGCCCTGCCGGGCGCAGTAGCGTTCAAGCACCTGCTTCTGGCGTTCCAGATCGGATCATCTGGGTTTCGATGGCCGCCTTGCCATGCTCGATCAATTCGCGGGTATCGAGGCGGGAGTAGGTGTTCCCAGCCGAAGTCGTCCATTACCCCAGCCGCGCCAGCTCCTTTAGCCGTTTACGGTGAGCCGCAACCTTGGAGCGGTTACCGCAGATCGCCATGCTGCACCATCTGCGGCCGTGGCCCCGCGTGTGATCGGTAAACATCAGCGTGCACTGAGGACCCTCGCACGCTTTCACATGCGAAAAGTCTTCTTCACAAACGAGTTTCGCGATTGCCTCGGCTATCGGCATCAGCAACAACTCCGGCGAGCGCCAACGTCGAGTCGCACGTAGTCCGAAGGCCATTGACGCCCCTGGCGCGTTGGCAACGATCTCGCCATACCCTTCGTCCCGCTCCAGCAGGCGGTTTAGCGGTTCGAGTTCACGCAAGTCCTCGCCGACCAGCGGTCGTCCCTTCGTACGCTGGACAAATCCCCTGAACCATTCCCGCAGACTTCGCGCCTGTGCAGCGACGCCATCGAGTTCACCTGGCATCGCCTCCGACCTTAGCACCTCGAGGGTGCTGCGCGGCACCAGGCCTGCCTGTTCCAGCCAGGCCAGAAGACCTTCCCCATCACCGATCCAGTCGACTTGCTCACCCGTCGGTGTGGCAACCGAGTTCAGAAAATCAAGGCCCGGCGCATCGGCCACGAATATTGCGGGAACACGTTGGAAGTCCATCTCAAGTGACCTGGTGCGCAGTGTTGATGGTGTTCATGGTAACCGCTCAAAAGTGTCTTGACAAGTTACAGCCCAATAAAATAACCTTGTTATCAATGTTAGAGAGGTTACATGGTTCGGTTGTGTCGCGTGTGCCTTCCAAGCAACTGGACGATTTAATGGAGCGTCAATGCAATCTCTGCACGGTTGTCGCTGGCGTCGCGCGCTGAAGACTTTGCCGCACTGGATGGAGCGCTGGAACGAATCGGACAGCCAGTTCTGCTTGTCGGTGATGCGTATGCTGGAAAGCGGAGGCCGCTTTGGATGGTGGCAGCCGCTTCCAACTTGTTTTAGCTATTGGAAACGTTACAACTCACGAGAGAGAGCGTCATGCCCCCTATGTCCTATCGCCACGCCGACGTCGACGGCTTCAAGGTGTTCTATCGAGAAGCCGGTCGTGCTGATGCCCGGAAAGTGCTGCTTCTCCACGGCTTCCCAAGCGCGAGCCACATGTTTCGGGACTTGATCCCGCAACTGTCGGAGCGCTTCCATATTGTTGCGCCGGATCTACCCGGGTTCGGCCGGTCGGATATGCCGGCCCATGACACGTTTGCCTACACGTTCGACAACATTGCCAACGTGATTGGCAGGTTTACCGAAGTGATCGGGTTTGATCGCTTTGCCGTCTACGTATTCGACTACGGTGCGCCGACGGGTTTTCGGCTTGCGCTGAAACATCCTGAGCGGATCACCGCGATCATTTCCCAGAACGGCAATGCTTACGAGGAAGGACTGAGCGAAGGCTGGAACCCTATCCGGGCCTATTGGCGAGATCCTTCGCAGGGCAACCGTGAGGCACTTCGCGCCCTGTTGACTCCGGAAACGACAGTCTGGCAGTACACGCACGGGGTATCTGACACGGCCTCCGTATCGCCGGACGGCTACTCGCTCGATACTTTTTACCTGGGCCGTCCCGGTGCGCACGAGGTTCAACTTGACCTGTTTGGCGACTACAAAAGCAATGTCGCGTTGTATCCCGCGTTTCAGCAGTATTTCAGAACGCACAAGCCGCCGTTTCTGGCTGTTTGGGGTCAGAACGATCCGTTCTTCCTGCCAGCTGGAGCCAGGGCATTCAAACGTGACATCCCTGGCGCGGTGGTGCGCTTCTTCGATACGGGCCACTTCGCCCTTGAGACACATACGCCAGAAATCGCTGCGGCGATACGTGACTTTCTTGTTAGTTGAAGTGTGGCTGTTTGGTCGATATGGAACGGCCAAAACACACCAATCAAATTGACACCGGCGGCGAGTTCCCTGTTGGGGCGAAGGTCGCTGCATTGATGGGAGGTCTCGGTCGAACCACCAACGGGAGCTATGCGGAATACACGCGCGCACCGGTGTCCAGCGTGGCATTGATTGCATCCAGCCTGCTTGGTCCGAACTGGCGGCCATCCCCGAAGCCTATGCAACGGCATGGACCTGCCTGTTTCGCAATCTCGACATCTCGGAGGGACAGACGTTGGTCATCCGGGGTGCGACATCATCGTTTGGACGGGCGGCGGTGAAACTGGCGGCCAATGCCGGTGCGCGGGTCATCGCAACAACACGCACTCGCGAGCGTTTCGAGATGCCGGAGGGTCTGGGCGTGACACGTGTCGAGCTTGAGGGATCGGACCTTTCGAAGCGAATTGCCGAGGCAAAGCAAGTTGACGCGGTACTCGACCTCGTCGGCAACAGCGCCATTCTCGATGCGCTGGCGCGCTGGCTGCATCGGTGGTGGATGCCGTCGTAGGGCCTTCGGCCTTTGCGGGCAGAGGGCGCCGCCCCGGTCAGGCGGCGCGCCTCCCGTTCAGCCGAGCGGGTCCGCGCTCACCCCCATGGCCGGGTCGCTCACCGTGTGCTTGCCCGTTTCCACCCGTCCGGCAAAACGCCGGTAGAACGCGGGGTCGCTGTCGCAGGTCACCGAGAAGTCGTACCACTGGCCGCTGTCCGCCAGGGACCAGTGCCTGGAGTCGGCGCCCTTGCCGGCGACCTTGACCGGCCACGGACCGTCCTTGCGGTAAGCCTGCGGCGTGATGGTGAAATTGCAGGCCTTGTCGCCGGCGTTCATCAGCTCTGCATAGACGTCGCCATTGGCGATGTCATAGCACACGCGGATCTCCGGCGCGGCGCCGGTGTCGGCGATCCGGCCGGTATCGCCCTTGAAGTGCCGGTGGTAGCCATTCGGGCCGACGACCCAGAGGTCGTACATTCCGAGGTTGTCCCGGCGCGCGTTCCAGGTGTCGCTCAACAATTTCCCGGCTTCCACGACGTAGCGCCGCGGCAGCCGATCGAGCTTGTAGCGGTCGTAGACGTGGAACACCGCGGCCTGCGAGCCCGTGTTGGAGAACACCAGTTCCACCACGCCCGCGGCGTTGCAGCGGGCGCTGGTGTGCAGCTCGTAAGGCAGCGCGCGCGAGGGACGCGTGCCGCTGGCCTGGATCGGCAATTGCATGTCCAGCGGCAACGGCACGGCGGGCAGCGCTTGCTGCGCGTTGCGCAACTGGTCCGCCGCGGCGCGCGTGCTGCGGCCGTCAAGCGTGGGCAGGGCTTCGTCGTTCGGTGTCTTGAAATTGAACGCGCTGGTCAGGTCGCCGCAGACGGCGCGGCGGAACGGGCTAATGTTGGGCTCCGCGACGCCAAAGCGCGCCTCCAGGAAACGCAGCACCGACGTGTGATCGAACACTTGCGAGTTGACCCAGCCACCGCGGCTCCACGGCGAAATCGCGAACAGCGGCACGCGCGGACCCGGACCGTAGAYGCGGCCATCCGCTGCCGGCTGGCTGCTGCTGCCTGCCGGCGCGGGATGGCTGAAGTACTCGGCGCTCATGTCGGCATCGCCGAGCGTTGACTTCCCGGCCAGCGACAGGTCGGCGTTGCGTGACGGCGCCGACGGCGAGGGCATATGGTCGAAGTAGCCGTCGTTCTCATCGAAGTTGACCAGCAGCACGGTCTTGCTCCATACCTCGGGCACGGCAGTGAGCGCATCCAGGACTTCCTGCAGGAACCACGCCCCCTGCACCGGGCTGGACGGCCCGGGGTGCTCGCAATAGAGCGAAGGCGCGTTCATCCAGCTCACCTGGGGCAGCTTGCCCTCGCGGATGTCCCGCTTGAACGCATCCAGGTAGCTCTCGGGGCCGATCCCCGGCAGCGTATTGGCGATGCCCTTGTAAAGCGGGTTGGCGGCATTGTCCGTGGCAGCGTCGTAGGCGTGGTACGGCAGGGCCTGGCCGGTATTGGCATAGGGTACGCCGGGTGCGCCGCCGCTGGATACGGGGAAGCCGGACGCAATGTTGGCGAGGCGGAACGGCCGGAACGCGCCCAGCATGTTGTCGCCCCATTCGTCCGGCATGTTCTGGTACGAGATCCAGTTGATGCCTGCTTCTTCCAGGCGTTCCGCATAGGTTTTCCAGGTGTAGCCCCTGTTGGCCGTGGCAGGCAGGCCGTCGATCCAGTCCCACTCGTTATTGACAAAGGCAACGCCGGCGGCGGCGCCGTTTGTGCCGGTCAGGTGGAAGGAGCGGTTGGCATCCGTGCCGGTATGCATCGAGCAGTGGTACGCATCGCACAGCGTGAACGCGTTGGCCAGCGCGAACTGGAACGGGATCTCCTTTTCCTTGAAGTACCCCATCGAGGTGTCTGTCTTATGGGTAGGCCAGCTTGCCATGCGCCCGTTGTCCCAGGCTTTCTGGCTGTCCACCCAAGCGTGCGGCGTTCCAGCGGCGCGCTGCGCGTTGTTGGCGCTGCCGTCCAGGTGATAGGGGGTGAGTACGGCGCCGTTGGTACGCTGCTGCTGCCATACCTTGCGGCCGTTGGGCAGCGGGATGGTGAACCTGTCGCCGAAGCCGCGAACGCCCTTGAGCGTGCCGAAGTAGTGGTCGAACGAGCGGTTCTCCTGCATCAGGATGACCACATGCTCGACGTCCTTGATGGTGCCGGTGGCGTTATTGGCCGGGATCGCCAGCGCCTTGCGGATGCTGGGAGGAAAGGCCGCCAGTGCTGCCGCGCCAAATCCGGCGCCGGTGACTGTCTTTAGAAAATTACGGCGTGAGTTCATCTTCTGTTCTTGTGCTCGTTGGATTCTTGGTCGTGGTTCAAGGCGCGCAACGCATATCCCGGGCGGCGGGCTTCTCGGGCTCTGTGGTGCCCGGCGTCGAGGGTTTTGCGGCGGACGTGTCGGTGCCATCATCGCCGCATGCAGTGAGCGTCGCGGCCGCGATCAAGATGGCGGCAAGCGGTCTTGCAAGGCTTTTGGGAAACATGGGGGAGCTTGATGAATGTGAAAGAAATAAGTCGGCTTGTTTGCCAGCCGGGACAATCGGGAAGTCGCGAGTGTAGGAAGGGGATGTGACAGGGGCGTGAACGGATAGGCCTGCGGATCTGCCTGAATCCTGCCGGAGAACTTCGCGAAGCGGCTCGCGACGCGCAGACGAAAAAAAGCCCGCGGCTAGGCGGGCTTCGTGGGAGCAGGGCGGTGCGGAAGGCTTACCGTGGCGCGCCGGCGGTCGGCATGGCGCCGAGACCGCCTGGAAACCAGGGTCAATCCAGCTTCGGCAGCATCTTGGCGGGATTAAGCAGGTTCTTGGGATCCAGCGCCCGCTTGACCTGCCACATCAGTTCCAGTTCCACCGGCGACTTGTAGCGCTTCAGGTCGTCGCGCTTGGCCACGCCGATGCCGTGCTCGGCGGAGATCGAGCCGTTTTCCGCGTGGGCCAGCGTATCCACGGCCTCGGAGATCGGCGCGTACCACTGCCCGAGGAACTCCGCCGCGCTCCGGTCCTTGGGACGCAGCGGGTTGAAGTGCACGTTGCCGTCGCCCATATGGCCGTAGATCACCATGCGCGCGGCGGGCTCCAGCGCCAGCACCTTGGCCGATGCGTCGCCGATAAACGCGGCGATGCGCGACAGCGGCACCGAGACATCRCACTTGATGCTGCCGCCGGTGCGGGTCTGCGCGTCCGAGATTTCCTCGCGGATTCGCCAGAAGCGCTGGGCGTCGGCCATGCTGGCGGCCACCGCTGCGTCCAGCACCAGCTCCTGCTCCAGTCCGGCCTCAAGGATTTCCATCAGCGTGGCGTTGAGGCTTTCGTTGCTGCCGCCGGAGGTGAGTTCGATCAGCACCATCCAGTCGTGCCGGGCGGGCAGGGGCGAAGCCACGTCGCCAAGGTATTCGAGCACCAGTTCCAGCGCGGGCGCGGAGATCAGCTCGAACGCCGTGACGGCCTGGCCGCCGATCTGCTTGGCCACGCCCAGCAGGCGCACGGCCGCTTCCGGGCTTTGCACGGCCACGAAGGCGACGGCGCTGGCGCGCGGCTGCGGCATCAGCTTGAGCACGGCGGCGGTGATGATGCCGAGCGTGCCTTCGGAGCCGACGAACAACTGCTTCAGGTCGTAGCCGGTATTGTCCTTGCGCAGGCCGCGCAGGGACGAATAGATCCGGCCATCCGGCAGCACCGCCTCGATGCCCAGCACCAGGTCGCGCATATTGCCGTAACGCAGCACGGCGGTGCCTCCCGCGTTGGTGGCGAGGTTGCCGCCGATCTGGCAGGTGCCTTCTGAGCCGATGCGCAGGGGGAACAGCCGCTGCTCCTGTTCGGCCGCGGTGCGGGCCGCGTTGAGCGTGACGCCGGCCTGCACGGTCAGGGTGTCGTTGATGGTGTCCACCGCCAGCACGCGGTTCATGCGGCCCAGGCTCAGCAGCACAGCGGTGCCGCTATCGTCGGGCACCGAGCCGCCCATCAGGGAGGTGTTGCCGCCTTGCGGCACCACCGGCACGCCATGGGCATGGCACCAGGCCATGACCTGGCTGACCTGCCCGGTGGTCGATGGCATGACCACCACCCGGGCCTTGCCGCGATAGATGCGGCGGTAGTCCGTGACATAGGACTCGGTATCGGCATCGCCGCTGAGGCAGGCGCCGGCGCCGACGATGGCTTGCATGGCCGCCAGCGTGGTGTCGGGGGAGGTGTGGGAGTCGGTCGGCATGTGGGCGTGCTTGGTTGTTGAAGGGGCGGCGCGGGATTCAGTAGGCGGCGGACGGGCCGGCCGCGGGCGTGGCGCAGGTGCCGATGAAGTCCGCCGCCAGCCGGCGCGCGGCGCCAGCATATACCAGTACGTCCACGCCGGTCGCCACGAAGGTGCAGCCCAGCTCCAGGTAGCGCCGTGCCAGCTTGGGGTCGGAGGTCAGCGTGCCGGCGGCCTTGCCGCTGGCGACGATGGTGCGCATGGCGCCCTCGATGGCGGCCTGCACCTCGGGGTGGCCGGGGTTGCCGCGATGGCCCATCGAGGCGGCGAGGTCGGCCGGGCCGATAAAGACGCCGTCGACGCCGTCCACGGCGCAGATGGCTTCCAGGTTGCCCAGGGCCGTCACGGTTTCGGCCTGCACCAGCAGGCAGATTTCATCGTCGGCCACGGCGAGATAGTCGGTGCGCGCGCTCCATTGCGAAGCCCGGCCCACGGCGCTGCCCACGCCGCGAATGCCCAGCGGCGGATAGCGCGTGGCGCTGACCAGCGCGGCGGCCTGCACGGCGGTATCCACCATCGGCACCAGCAGGTTCTTCGCGCCGATATCCAGCAACTGCTTGATCAGCGCCACTTCGCCCGCCACGCAGCGCACCACGGGCTGCGAGCGGTAGGGCGCGATGGCCTGCAGGGCGTGCAGCGTGGCGTGGAGGTCGTTGGGGGCGTGCTCGCCGTCGATCAGCAGCCAGTCGAAGCCGGCCGTGGCCGAGACTTCGGCCAGGTAGGGCGATGCCATCGAGAGCCACAGGCCGACCTGGGGCTGGCTGGCCGCCAGCGCGGCCTTGAATGCGTTGTGTGCGGGCATGTTGGTTCCTGTATGTCGTGGGCCGGGTGCCGCAGCGCTCAGCCGAGCTGGCCCTGGCAGAGATATTTGGTGTGCATGTAGTCGTCCAGCCCGTGGCGCGATCCCTCGCGTCCGTAGCCGGATTCCTTGACGCCGCCGAACGGCGCGGCCTCGGATGCGATGGCGCCTTCGTTGATGCCGACGATGCCGGTTTCCAGCGCCTGCGCCACGCGCCAGATGCGGCGCACGTCGTTGGAGTAGAAATAGGCGGCCAGGCCGAACGGTGTGTCGTTGGCGTCGCGGATCACTTCGTCTTCGCTGGCGAAGCGGAAGATGGCCGCTACCGGGCCGAAGGTTTCCTCGCAGGAAAGCGCCATTTCCGGGGTGGCATGGGTCAGCACGGTGGGAGCGTAGTAATGCGGGCCGTCGGCGAGGCGCACCCGTTCGCCGCCGGTGATCACGCGCGCGCCCTTGGCGACCGCGTCTTCCACGTGGCGGGCGATCTTGTCCACGGCGCGGGCGTTGATCATGGGGCCGATCTGCGAGGCTTCCTCGGTGGCGGGGCCGACGTGCAGCGCGGCCACGCGCCGGGCCAGCCGCGCCACGAAATCATCGTGCACGCCGGCCTGCACATAGACGCGGTTGGGGCAGACGCAGGTCTGGCCGCCGTTGCGGAACTTGGAGGCCATCAGGCCGTCGACGGCGGCATCGAGGTCGGCGTCGTCGAACACGATGAAGGGTGCGTTCCCGCCCAGTTCGAGGGATAGCTTTTTCAGCGTGCCGGCGGATTCGCGGGCCAGGTGCTTGCCTACCGGCGTGGAGCCGGTAAAGGTGATCTTGCGTACGCGGCTGTCTGCCAGCCAGGTGTCGACCACGGCCGGGGTGTTGGCGCGCGAGGCGGTGACGATGTTCAGGACGCCCGGGGGCAGGCCCGCTTTTTCGGCAAGGTAGACCAGGGCGAGCGCGGTCAGCGGCGTGTCTTCGGCCGGCTTGGCGACGACCGTGCAGCCGGCAGCCAGCGCCGGGGCGATCTTGCGGGCGATCATGGCGAGCGGGAAGTTCCATGGCGTGATGGCTGCCACTACGCCTACCGGTTCCCTGAGTACCAGCATCTTGCGGCCAGGGACGGATTCGGCCACGATTTCGCCGCTGATGCGGGTGGCTTCCTCGGCGAACCATTCCACATAGGAGGCGCCGTACTGGACTTCTCCGCGGCTCTCCTTGATGGGCTTGCCTTGTTCGGTGGAGATGATCCGGGCGAGGTCTTCCTGGTGTTCGAGGATCAGGGCGTGCCAGCGTTTGATCAGTTGCGCCCGTTCGCGGGCTGTGCGGCGGCTCCAGGTTGGGAAGGCGGCTGCGGCTGCGTCGGCGGCGTGGGCTGCGTCCTTGGCGGTGCTGTCGGGGACGGAGGCGAAGGTGGCGCCGGTGGCGGGGTTGGTGACTTCCAGGTGCTGGCCGGTTTGGCTGGCGGTCCATTCCTGGGCGATCAGGTTTTGGGTGCGGAGGAGGGCGGGGTGGTTGAGGGTGAGCATGGCGGCGTCTTTGGCGTCTGTTGGGCTTGATTGGTGGCGGTTGACTTCAAAGGCAACGTCAATGGCTTAAAGTCAAAGGCTTAAAGGCTTAAAGGTCAAAGGCAGTTTCACCTCCCCTGCGGGGAGGCGACCTACTTTCTTGTCTTGCCAAGAAAGTAGGCAAAGAAGGCGCGCCGGATGGGGCGACACCCCCTCGGGATCCGGCGAAAAGAGCGGCCGGGACCCAAACTCGCATCGCCTTATGGCGATACTCAAACATGGGTCCCTCTTTTCCGCTCTTTTCGCCGGATCCCGAGGCGCCCCATACGGCCTGGTACACCTTGACGGCTCGCTTCGCATCGCGTTGGGGTGTGGCCCGCCCTTGGGGGCGCTCCACACGGCTACACCGAAATTTGGTCTGGCGATATCGCCTTTTTTGGGCGGCGAGGCAGAGGGCGGGCGCTCGCCAGGCCACGGTGCGGTCCAAAGCCAATTGGCTTCACTTCCTAGCTGACGATTCCCAGGTGCCAGGGCACGAACTCGTTGTCTCCCAGCCCCAGTGCTTCGCTCTTGGTCGGATGGCCCGAAGCGGCCTCCAGGATGTGTTCGAAGATCCGCTGCCCCATTTGCTCCACGCTGAGTTCGCCGTCCAGCACCAGCCCGCAGTTGATGTCCATATCGCTTTCCAGCCGGGTGTACATCGGCGTATTGCTTGCCAGCTTGATGGTGGGCGCGGGCTTGGAGCCGAACATGGAGCCGCGGCCGGTGGTGAAGCAGATCAGGTTGGCGCCGCTGGCAATCTGGCCGGTGGCGGCTACCGGATCGTAGCCGGGGGAGTCCATGAAGACGAAGCCTGCCTGCTCGATCGGCTCGGCGTATTCGTAGACGGCCTGCAGCGGCGTGGTGCCGCCTTTCATGGCGGAGCCCAGCGATTTCTCGAAGATATTGGCCAGGCCACCTTGCTGGTTGCCGTGGCCGACCACGCCGTTGAACTGGGCGTTCTGGCCGGCGGTGTAGCGTTCCCACCAGGCCAGGCGGTCCAGCAGTTTCTGGCCGACTTCGGGTGTCACGGCGCGGCGCGTGAGCATGTATTCGACGCCGTGGATCTCCGGGGTTTCCGACAGGATGGCGGTGCCGCCGTGGCGTACCAGGATATCCATCGCCGCGCCCAGCGCCGGGTTGGCGCTGATGTCGGAGAAGCCGTCCGAGCCGCCGCATTCCAGGCCGATCTTCAGGTGGCTGGCGCTTACCGGCTGGCGTACCGCGGCGTTGGCGCCCGGCAGCATGTCTTCGATGGCGCGGATGCCGGCCTGGATGGTGGCCGCCGTGCCACCGGTGTCCTGCATGACCATGGTGCGTACGTGGCTGCCGGGCACCAGGCCTTGCGATTCCACCAGCCCCGCTACCTGGTTGCGCTCGCAGCCCAGGCCGACGATCAGTACGCCGGCCAGGTTGGGATGGCGGGCGTAGCCGGCCAGCGTGCGGCGCAACACGTCGAAGTGCTCGCTGGGCGAGGACATGCCGCAGCCGCTGGTCTGGGCGAAGGCGGCCACGCCATCCACATTGGGATAGGCCGCCATGCGCTCGGGCGTGAAGTGGTCGGCGATATGCCGGATCACCGTGGCCGAGCAGTTCACCGACGAGAGGATGCCGATGAAGTTGCGCGTGCCGACACGGCCATCGGGCCGCACGAAGCCCATGAAGGTGGCGCGCTCGGCCTCGGGCACATAGTCCACCGGCCGTACGTYCTCGCAAAAGCCGGGGTCGCGGTAGAAATCCACCAGCGCGAGATTGTGCGAGTGGACGTGGTCGCCGGCCTCGATATCGCGCTCGGCCACGCCGATCACGGTGTCGAACTTGCGTACCTGCGTGCCCCTGGCAATGGCGCAGGCGGCGATCTTGTGCCCGGCGGGCACTTGCGCGCGCACGCGCAGGCCCAGTTCGGGGAGGTTCTGGCCGAGGCTGAGGGCGTCCCGTGCGATCAGGACGTTGTCGTTGGCGTGCAGGCGGATGAGGGCGGCGGCGTTCACGGGGCGGTCAACCTTGTTGCAGCAGCTCTTTGAGCTTGAGGCGCTGGATCAGTTGGGTTTCCTGGTCGTACACGGTGCTGATGTAGCGCTTGTATTCCGGACCGTCCAGGTACATGACAGGCGCGTCGATGCGGGCCGCGACCTGCTGGAACTCCTTGCTGGCCACGGCTAGCCGGAAGGCGTCGCGCAGCTTCTTTTCCACGGCGGGGTCCAGGCCGACCGGCGCGCCGATGCCGTTGGGGGCTTCCACCACCACCTTGTAGCCGAGTTCCTTGAGCGTGGGCGTGTCCTTGAAGCGCGGCGTGCGCTGGTCGCCCCAGGTCGCCAGCAGGCGCAGCTTGCCGGCTTCCACGTGGGGCGCCCACGAGCTGGAATCGGCCAGCAGGTCGACCTGTCCGGCCAGCACGTCCTGCAGCGCCTGCGCGCCGCCCTTGTAGGCGATGGCATTGAAGCGGATGCCGGCGGCCTGCGCGAATTCCTCCATGCCCACGTGGGTGGCGCCGCCGATGCCGGCATGCGCGTAGGTAAGCTTGCCGGGGTGCGCCTTGGCTTCCGCCACCACTTCCTTGAGCGACTTGAAGCGCGAGTTCGCCGGCACCGCGATGCCGAAGGTCTGGCCGGAAGTGCGGGCGAGGTAGGTGAGTTCGGTGCGCGGATCGAGTTGCAGCATGCCGAGTTGCGAGAAGCGCGTCACCGAGATCGGGATCTGGCCGATGGTGTAGCCGTCCGGCTTGGCGCGGGCCAGCGCCTTGGTGCCGATCATGCCCGAGGCGCCGGCGCGGTTTTCCACCACGATCGATTGCTTGAGTACGCCCGACGCCACCTGGCACAGCGCGCGCATCGACTGGTCGGCGGTGCCGCCGACAGGCCACGGGCAGATAAAGGTGATGGGACGTTCCGGATACTCGCCAGCCCGTGCGAAGCCCGGCAGCAGCAGGCCTGCGGTACCGGTCGCGGCGGCCGCGGCCCCGCCGATGAGCAGGCGGCGTCGCCCGGGATTGATGCCGTGGGGTGCGGTCATGTGTCGTCCTCGCAGGATGTCATTATTGGAGTCATGGGCCGGTGGCGGTGTTCACCGGTCAGGCTGGATTGTGGCAAAGCGCTTCATAACAATCCAATCAATGATCGGAATGGCTTCATAACCTTAAAGTTAAGTAGAAGTTGGGTAGAATCCCGCCATGCCCCAGATCGACCGCGCGCTGCGCTCCAATATCAAGCTACGCCACCTGCAACTGGTGGTGGCGCTGGACGAGTTCCGCCATCTCGGCCATACCGCCGACTTCCTCTCCGTGAGCCAGCCGGCCGTCTCCAAGATGCTCACCGAGGTGGAGAAGACGCTCGGCCTGACGCTCTTCACACGCTCCACGCGCGGCACGGAGCCGACGCCGGCGGGCGCCTCGCTGGTGCGCTTTGCCCGCTCGGTGCTGGCGCAATACGAGCGCACCCGCGATGARATCGCCGCGGAGGCCAGCGGCGCGGCGGGGCGCACGCGGGTGGGGTCGATGGGCGCGGCCTTGCCGGTGTTGCTGGCGCAGGCTGTCAGCCTGCTCAAGCAGCGTTCCGCGCAAGCTACCGTGCTGGTCGAGGAGGGGGATTTGCCGCACCTGCTGCCCAAGCTGCGGATCAGCGAGCTGGACCTGATCATCGGTCGGCTGGAGCCTGGCTATGCCGCGCCGGACCTGGTCACCGAGCCGCTGTACAACGAGCCGATGGTGGCGGTGGTGCGCAGCGGCCACCCGCTGGCGCACAAGCGCGCGCCAGCCTGGGCAGACCTGGCCGGCATGCCTTGCGTGATGCCGCCGCCGTGGGCGTCGCTGCGGGTCAAGCTGGAACAAGAGTTCTACCGCCACGGGCTGCAGCCGCCCACGGACCTGATCGAATCCTCCTCCTATCTGGCGATCTCGACCTTCGTCACCCAGCGCGACGCGGTGGGCTTCCTGGCCCGGTCGGTAGGGCAGCAGTTCGAGCGGGAGGGGCGTTTCCACATCCTGCCCATGGACGTGCCGCTGGAACTGCCGCCCGTTGGCCTGATCACGCTGCGCGAAGGGCGGCTCACGCCCAGCAGCCTGCAACTGGTGGAGTGCCTGCGCGCGGCTGCCGGGCAACTGGCCGGACAGCAGAAGCCGGCGGCCAAGAGGGCGCGCGCGCCACGGCGGGCGGGCTAGGCCGTCCGCGTCGGGACAAGTCAGCGAGGGCTGGCCAGCAGGTGTTTCGCCAGTGCGTGAAAGGCCGGAATCGTGGTCGGGTCGTTGGCGGCATTGCCGGCCACGGGGTTCGAGGCGTAGCGCACGATCACCATCTCGGCCTTCGGGTCGATATAGATGCGCTGGCCGTGGACGCCCCGCGCCATGTAGGCGCCGTGCTCGTTATGGGTGACCCACCACATGTCGCGATAGCTGCCGCCCTTGAGCAGGGGATAGTCCGCCCTGGCAAAGGCGGCCTTGTCGCCGCCGCGGCGGATGTCGTCGACCACGGCCCTGGGCAGGATCTGCTGCCCGTTGAACCTGCCGTCGTTGCGCAGCATCTCGCCAAAGCGCGCCAGGTCGCGCAGGCCGGTGTTCAGGCCGCCGCCGGCAAAGGGCGTGCCGATCGAATCCACCGTGAAATACCCGTCCTGCTCCGCGCCCAGCCGGCGCCAGATGCGTTCCGATAGCAACCCGGCCACCGAGCGCCCGGTCACGCGCGCGATCACCCAGCCCAGTGCGTCGGTGTTGACGGTCTTGTAGCCGAAGGCCGCGCCATGCTCGCCCTGCGGCTGGATCGCCTGGATGGACTCGTAGTAGTTACGCGGGCCGGTGTAGTCCCTGGGCTTGGGCAGCGGGCTGCCCGCCTGCGCGTGCAGCCAGACCTCGGCGTCCGGGTCGGCATAATCCTCGCTGTACTTGAGGCCCGTGGTCATGTCCAGCACCTGGCGCACGGTGGCATTGCCAAAGGCGGACGAGGCGAGTTCGGGCACATAGTCCACCATGCGTTTGTCCGCATCGAGGCGGCCTTCGGCGACCAGCATGGCGCCGAGCGTGCCGATGACCGACTTGGTGACCGACATCGCGGCGTGCTGGCCGTCGTCCTTCAGCGCGCCGAAATAGCGCTCGTACACGATGCGCCCGCGATGCAGCACCACGATGCCATCGGTGTAGTTGGCCGCGAGCGAGGCTTCCCAGGTCATGGGCTGGGTGGCGCCGATCGGCATGAACCGCAGCGCGTCGATATCGGTGCGCAATGCGCGCGGCAGCGGCACCGGCGCGCCCAGTCCGCGCGAGACATTGACGGTGGGCATCAGCTCCCGGAAATGCGACACGCTCCAGCGCAGGGCGGGAAAGCGCCAGTAGCTGCCATCGTCGAAGCGCACGGTGCGGTCGGGTGGCGGCGGCGATCCCGCCATCCAGCCAAGGCCGGCGGGATCGCTTGCCGCGGCATCCGGCGCGGGCGCGTCGGCGGCCCGCGCCATGGATAGCAGCCCGGCACCGCAAAGGGCCAGCGCGGCCAGGCCGCGGCGGCGAATGCCGTTACGCATCGTCAAGGTCATTTCCGAATCTCGAATTCATGTGGAAGGGCGCCCGCGCAATATAAACCATTCGAATGGCGGCACACGGAGCATTGCCGTCTGCCGACAAACGCTGCGCGGCTTGGCGCGGGGCCGCCGTTTCCGCCTGCGCTGCCTGCCGTGCTGGATGAACTGTCTTTGGAAATGCGTTTTTATTCGTTCTCAATCTTCCCGCGCCATTTCATAGTTGTGGCGTGATGGCTATAGGCGGTTGCCGTCAACCACAAACCGTGCATCGGGGAAGGCCCGGCCGCATCGATCCCGGCGCGGATAACAGGCTGCAAGGAGAGCGTTTCATGACAGTTGCATTGGAAGACAAGATCAAGCATCCCGTGCTGGAAGCCGCACGCGGCGTGGCACGTTCCTCCGGCCTGCCGTACGCCGGCCGCGTGACGCCGCAGCAAGCGTGGGCGCTGTTCAGCGCCGGCGACGCCGTGCTGGTCGATGTCCGCACCGCCGAGGAACGCAAGTTCGTCGGCTACGTGCCCGACACCCTGCACGTGCCCTGGGCCACCGGCACCAGCCTCACCCGCAACCCACGCTTCGTGCGCGAACTGGAAGCCAAGACCGGCAAAGACACCGTCGTGCTGCTGCTGTGCCGCAGCGGCAACCGCTCCGCGCTCGCCGCGGAAGCCGCCACCAAAGCCGGAAAGGCCCACGTGTTCAACGTGCTCGAAGGCTTCGAAGGCGAAATCGACGAACGGCAACGGCGCGGCAAGAGCGGCGGCTGGCGCTTTCATGAATTGCCGTGGGTCCAGGATTAAGGGTGGCGGGCAGGATGGGCCAATGCCGGTTGGAATGACTACGGCTGTCAGGAACCACTGGAAACGGAGCCAGTGCATTCTTTGCGGCACGGCGACATGGCAAACGCCCGCCCTCTCCCGCAAGCGGGAGAGGGGAGCAAACCGAGAGTCGATTCAAACCTCGCAGGGTGTAGCCGTGTGGAGCGCCCCCAAGGGCGGTCCACACCCCCAACGCGATGCGAAGCGAGCCGTGAAGGTGTACCAGGCCGTATGGGGCGCCTCGGGATCCGGCGCGCCTTCTTTGCCTACTTTCTTGGCAAGACAAGAAAGTAGGTCGCCCCCCGCAGGGGGGTGAAACCGCCTTTGACTTTAGGCTTTCAGGCCTTTGACTTCCGGCTCACACACAAAAAAAACAGCACAACCTACCACGCCAACAAACACAAAAAAACGGGGAGTACCAAAATGGCTGACTTCGAAATCGGCGTGATCGTACTCGCCCTGCAGCAAGTACGCCAACAATGGCGCGAAGGCCAACAACGCCTGCTGGAACCAGGCGGCCGGGACCTGCCCTCCCGCGACGCCCTGTCACAAATCATCGCCACGCTAAAAGGCGTCCTGTTCCCCATGCGCCTGGGCCCCCCCGACCTCCGCCAGGAAAGCGAAAATCTCTACATAGCCCACTCCCTGGACGCGGCCCTGCACGGCCTGCTGGCCCAGACACGCCTGGAACTGCATTACGCGGCGCGCCATGGCGACCGCGACGAAGCCGCGCTGCGCGCGCAAGCGCTGACTGCAATACGTGAATTCGCCGGAGAACTCCCCCGCATCCGCAGCCTCCTCGACAGCGACGTCCTGGCCGCCTTCCACGGCGACCCCGCCGCCGGCAGCGTCGACGAAGTCCTGCTCTGCTACCCCGGCATCCTCGCGATGATCCACCACCGCATCGCCCATGCCCTCTACGGCCTTGGCCTGCCGCTGCTCGCGCGCATCGTCGCCGAACTGGCGCATGCCGAGACCGGCATCGACATCCATCCCGGCGCCCGGATCGGCGGCGGCTTCTTTATCGATCACGGCACCGGCGTGGTGATTGGCGAGACCACCATCATCGGGGAGCGAGTCCGCTTGTACCAGGCCGTCACGCTGGGCGCCAAGCGATTCCCGCGCGACGCCACCGGCAAGCTGGAGAAGGGCCTGCTGCGCCATCCTATCGTCGAGGACGATGTGGTGATCTACGCCGGCGCCACCATCCTCGGCCGCGTCACGCTGGGCCGCGGCGCGGTGATCGGCGGCAACGTCTGGGTGACGCAGGACGTAGCCCCGGGCGCCCATGTCACACAGGCCGTGTCGCGCAACGAAACCGCCAGGGCGCCATCCGCAAGCGGCGCGCAGCGCGCCATCGAGGCGAGCCTGCCATGAACGACCTCGTAAGGACCCTGGGCGCCACGGTGCGCCAGTTGCGCGAGGCGCACGCGTGGTCGCAGGAAGAGCTTGCCGAGCATGCGGGGCTGAACCGCTCGTATATCGGCGAGATCGAGCGCGGCAGCGCGATCGCCTCGATCGTCACGGTGGAGAAGCTTGCCGCCGCGCTGGGCGTGCCGATCTCATGGCTGCTGAAAACGGGCGGCACGCACGCAGCGCCACGCGACGCGGAGATTGCCGGCACGCGGACGTAGCCAGTTCCGGGTGATGCGCGCAAATCCCCGCGCATTGCCGTCTATAGCATGTTGAACGGGGCGGGCCGCCTCCCGATAATCGCTGCGGTAATAACGATTCTTGTTTTTCTCATATGGCAATCCGCCAGCAATCCACCAGCAATACGCTGGCAATCCGCTAACAGCCCAACGGAGTAGCACATGTCGGTAAACGGGAGCGTCCAGACGGCGCTCGGCGATAACGCAGCACGGCAACTAGCCAATGCCACCAAGACCATTCCCCAGCTCGCGACCATCACGCCGCGCTGGCTGACGCATTTCCTGCAATGGGTACCGGTGGAAGCCGGCATCTATCGCCTGAACAAGGTGCAGGACCCGGAATCGGTCAAGGTGGCCTGCACCCAGCGCGACGATGAGGGCAAGCTGCCCCGCACCTTCGTCAACTACGAAGAGCAGCCGCGCGAGTATTTCCTGAACGCGGTGAGCACCGTGCTCGACGTGCACACCCGCGTGTCGGACCTGTACAGCAGCCCGCACGACCAGATCAAGGAACAGCTCCGCCTCACCATCGAGACCATCAAGGAGCACCAGGAAGGCGAGCTGATCAACAACCCTGACTACGGCCTGCTGGCCAACGTGGCCGAAGAGCAGCGCATCTTCCCGCTGACCGGCGCGCCCACCCCGGACGACATGGACGAACTGCTGAGCAAGGTGTGGAAGGAACCGGCTTTCTTCCTGACCCACCCGCTGGCGATTGCCGCCTTCGGCCGCGAATGCACGCGCCGTGGCGTGCCGCCGCCCACGGTGAGCCTGTTCGGTTCCCAGTTCATCACCTGGCGCGGTATTCCGCTGATCCCGTCGGACAAGGTGCCGGTGGCCGACGGCAAGAGCAAGATCCTGCTGCTGCGCGTGGGCGACAAGCGCCAGGGCGTGGTCGGCCTGTTCCAGCCGGGTGTGGCGGGCGAGCAGGGCCCGGGCCTGTCGGTGCGCTTCATGGGTATCAACGACCAGGCTATCGCTTCGTACCTGATCTCGCTGTACTGCTCGCTGGCCGTGCACGCGCCGGATGCGCTGGCGGTTCTCGATGACGTGGAGATCGGCAAGTACCATGACTATCCTGACACCTACAAGTAATCCGGTGCATCCGTCCGCCAGTTCGCCGGCAGCGCTGCCGGGTGCGCCCGCGGTGCCGCCCGGCCTGCCCGATCCGGCGGTGCTGGCGCGCCTGGCAGGGGCATTCTTCTCGGCGCTGCCGGGCACGTCGCCGGCTGCCGCGCAGTCGCTGCCGGTGGTGAACAACCCGGCCCCGCCGGGTTCGCCCGTGGCGGGTCCTGGCGGCACGGGCACCGGCGTGCCGGGTGCGTCGATTCCGCAAGGCCATGTGCCTGGCGCCAACCTGCTTCCGCCGGCGCCCACGCATGTGCTGTCGCTGCCCAGCCGGGCACCCGCGCTGCGGCCGGCCGCGGTGGCGCAGAACGGCCTGCCCGATACGGTAGCCACGGTGGCGCCCGCGCTGGAAAGCCGCTTAGGCGGCCAGGCGCTGGGCGTGCCGCACGCTGCCGCGCCGTCGCCGCAGTCCTCGGCTGCCCCTGCCTACTACTTCCTGGAGGGCGCCGGCCGCGACCTGCATGGCGGCCCGGCAGGGCTGCGCGACATCGCCACGTCCGGCGATCCGCTCTCGCTGCATCTGCCGCAGCAAGGGCCGGGCGCCTACGGCTACGGGCGCGAGCAGGAGGAGGCGCTGCCGTGGGCATCGTCTTCGGCGCGCGTGCCGTTCGACGTCAACGCGATTCGCCGCGATTTCCCGATCCTGCAAGAGCGCGTCAACGGCAGGCAGCTGGTCTGGTTCGACAATGCCGCCACCACCCACAAGCCGCAGTCGGTGATCGACCGGATCTCTTACTTCTACGCTCACGAGAACTCCAACATCCACCGCGCCGCCCATGCGCTGGCAGGGCGTGCCACGGATGCCTACGAGTCCGCGCGCGGCAAGGTGCAGCGCTTTATCGGCGCATCCTCGCCCGACGAGATCATCTTCGTGCGCGGCACCACCGAGGCCATCAACCTGATCGCCAAGACCTGGGGCGCGCAGAACGTGGGTGAGGGCGACGAGATCATCGTCTCGCACCTGGAGCATCACGCCAATATCGTGCCGTGGCAGCAGCTTGCCGCGCAGACCGGGGCGAAGCTGCGGGTGATCCCGGTGGACGATTCGGGCCAGGTGCTGCTGGATGAATACCGCCGGCTGCTCAACGACCGCACGAAGATCGTGTCCGTGACCCAGGTCTCGAACGCGCTCGGCACCGTCGTGCCGGTCAGGGAGATCGTCGACCTGGCCCACCGCGCCGGCGCCCGCGCGCTGGTCGATGGCGCGCAGTCGGTCTCGCATATGCGGGTGGACGTGCGGGCGATCGATGCCGACTTCTTCGTGTTCTCCGGCCACAAGGTGTTCGGGCCTACCGGGATCGGCGTGGTCTACGGCAAGCGCGAGGTGCTGGAGGACATGCCGCCCTGGCAGGGCGGCGGCAACATGATTGCCGACGTGACCTTCGAGCGCACCGTGTTCCAGCCGCCGCCCAACCGCTTCGAGGCCGGCACAGGCAATATCGCCGACGCGGTAGGGCTGGGCGCCGCGCTGGACTACGTGGAGCGGGTGGGCATGGAGAACATCGCCCGCTACGAGCACGACCTGCTGGAGTACGCCACCCACCTGCTGCAGCCCATCCCGGGCGTGCGGCTGGTGGGCACGGCGCGCGACAAGGCCAGCGTGCTGTCCTTCGTGCTCAAGGGCTACGAGACCGAGGAAGTGGGCAAAGCGCTCAACGAGGAAGGCATCGCCGTGCGCTCCGGGCATCACTGCGCCCAGCCCATCCTGCGGCGTTTTGGCGTGGAGGCCACGGTGCGGCCCTCGCTGGCCTTCTATAACACCACGGACGAGGTGGACCGGCTGATTTCAGTGGTCAGGCGGCTTTCCGGGCGCCGTTAGGGCGGCATTGGGGCTGTATTGGCGCGGTGCAGGGGCGGAAAACGCGGGGCGTGGGGCTTAAAACCCCCCTGAACATGCATGAATCGGGACGCGCCCTGCGTTTTCTTCTAAAATCCGCTATCTTCTCACCTTGATCGGCGTGTCTTCCTGCCTTCGGACCGGAGCCCGCCTTGTTGAACGCACCCGGCAAGCTACCGCCCAGCCACTGGCATCAGGCCCACCGACGCCGGCGCTATCCAGCGCTTACCGCGCTTTATTCATGAGCAATCTCAACCAGCAAGCCATCCTCTCCGTCCACCACTGGACCGACACGCTTTTCAGCTTCACGTGCACCCGCGACCCCGGTTTCCGTTTCGAAAACGGCCAGTTCGCCATGGTCGGCCTGGAAGTGAACGGTCGTCCGCTGCTGCGTGCCTACAGCATCGCCAGCGCCAACTATGAGGAAACGCTGGAATTCTTCAGCATCAAGGTGCCCGACGGCCCCCTGACGTCCCGCCTGCAGCACCTGAAGGAAGGCGACCAGATCTTCGTCGGCAAGAAGCCCACCGGCACGCTGCTGGTCGACAACCTGCTGCCGGGCAAGACCCTGTGGCTGCTGGCCACCGGCACCGGCCTGGCCCCGTTCCTGTCGATCATCCGCGACCCGGAAGTGTATGAGCGCTATGACAAGGTCGTGCTGACCCATACCTGCCGCTTCGTCGAGGAACTGGCCTACCGCGAGTTGATCTCGGAGCACTTGCCGCAGCATGAGCACCTGGGCGAGCTGATCCGCGAAAAGCTGGTGTATTTCCCCACCGTGACCCGCGAAGAGTTCGACAACCAGGGCCGGATCACCGACCTGATCGCCAACGGCGAGCTGTTCGAGCGCCTGGGCGTGGAGCCGTTCTCGCTGGAGAACGACCGCATCATGCTGTGCGGCAGCCCCGATATGCTCAAGGACATCCGCGCGATGCTGACCGAGCAGCACTTCACAGAAGGCAATATGAGCGCGCCGGGCCATTTTGTGCTTGAAAAGGCATTTGTGGGCTGATCATCGGTCCATCTTGGCGATAACCGGGGCTCCCCGGCATCGCCTAAGCCTGCAGGCGGAACATCACCCGGAAGTGAAGACCCAGGGTGGTCAGGACGATCCCCGCCAACTGGTGCACGGGCCAATCGGAGGCGGGGCGAACATGCGGGGCGAACATGCGGGTCGCACATTGCTTTGACGGCCTGATAGACCTGACACAGAGACGATTGCTGCAGGCACTCGCCCGCCACCGTGCGCGCACAAGCCGGACACCGGCAGCCAGGAGCCGCGCATAGACGGTCAGGAGATCGCGGGCAAGGACTGTACGAGGCCGGCCGGCGTGCCGAAGCGCAGCGCCTGCGCAAGGCCTTCCCACCATTGATTCGCGCCGCGGCGCACACAGATCCGCTGATCGTCACGTTCGTGCTGCTTTGCCGCTGCGCTCCCGCAGCGTCGAATAGGGCACGAGCGCATCATCCGGCTTTGCGCCGGTCATCAACCTGCGGTGCCACCCCGTTGCGGATGAAGCGGATAACGGATTCGCGGAACAGATCGTGTTCCGCTTCAAAGATTCGACGTCTCGTGCTCATGCAATCTCCATCTCATTGAGCGGCCTCTGCGCGGGGCAGGTTTTCGATGGATTATCCGCAGTCAGGGCAGATCCGCCTCATCCGAGGTGATGAATTCCGGGTCATGCGCTCCGGGCACCGGCCCGCCGCCCGACAATTCATCCTTTCGAATGAGGCAATGCGCCAGCATCGCGCCACATAATTCTCCGGCCGGTGGATCCTGGCCAACACAGTCCATCCGGAATTCCACGCATAACTTCCTTGAGAATGCCGTCATGAGCCCTTTCGAAAGCCACGCACAGGTGACTGCCTGCCATCAGAGCGTTCTGCTCTTCTACTATGGCCTGGACAGGGCGGATTATCCCCTCGCAATGAAGCAAGTCGCACCCGATTGCCTGTGGGAACGCGGTGGTGTCATGCTGCGCGGTCGACAACAGATTGAAGCGTCAGTGAGGAAGAGATCGGCAACGCAAGTCGCGCGGCATATCGTCAGCAACTTTGCGATGCTCGTGCAGGATCCGGAGCGTGCCACGGCGGCCTATTGTCTGGCCCTGCATCTGTATGACAACGGCGCGCCCGCCACCCTCCCGGTACCGGGTTCCACACCATTTCTGCTCGCGGATGTGACATGCCAGTTCGCACTGGAGCCCGACAATGCCTGGCGCATACGGCAGCTGGATGTCGGGCGCGCATTCAGCTATTCCCGGGAGGTGATCTCTCCCTTGGCGCAAGCACCCAGGCTGGGTTGATCCGGACCTGCGTGTCGTTTCTACTGCGTGCCGCTCCGGCGCGCGCATCGCCAGCTCAGATCGGCCAACGGCCGTACCTTCGCTTCCATGCTCGCGGCATCGGCCGCTGACGCATTGCCTCCCGCCGCGCGCGCCGCAACGCCGCGCAGGATGGCGGCCATGCGAAACAGGTTATAGGCGAGATAGAAGTCCCAATTGCGAATGGCGTCGATGCCGCGCGCGCGGCAGTAGTCCTCGACGAACGCGTGCTCCTGCGGAATGCCGAGCGCAGCCAGGTCGACCCCCGCCACGCCGCGCCACAGGTCAGGCGGAACGCACCACGACATGCAGAAGTACGAGAGGTCCGCCAGCGGATGCCCTAGCGTGGAGAGTTCCCAGTCGAGCACGGCGACCACGCGCGGCTCGGTTGGATGGATGATCAGGTTGTCCATGCGCATATCACCATGTACGACGCAGGTCTCATCGCCATCGGGAATGTGGGCTGGCAACCATTCCATCAATGCTTCCATTGCCTCGATCGGCGCACCTCCCGAACTGCGGTACTGGCGGCTCCAGCGGTCGATCTGCCGCGCGAAGTAATTGCCCGGCCGGCCGAAAGTGTCCAGGCCGGCCGGGCCATGGTCCACGCCGTGCAGCGCGACCAAAACGCGGTTGATGTCCGCGTATATCGCCTTCCGCTCGGCCACGGCGAGCCCGGGCAGGGTGGGATCGACAAAGTTCCTGCCGCGCACGTACTCCATCAGAAAGAACGGTGTGCCAATCAGCGAGGCATCATCGCAATAGGCCACCATGCGAGGCACCGGAACGCCGCTGCCGTTCAGGGCCTGCATCACCCGGTATTCCCGGTCAATGGCGTGCGCGGACGGCAGCAGCGCCCCTGGCGGCTGCTTACGCAGGACAAATGCGTCGCTCGCCGCCTGGAGCAGGAAGGTCGGGTTCGACTGTCCGCCCGACAGTACGCACGCATTCAAGCCGCGTGGGTCCAATCCTGCCTGGCGCATCCAGTCGGCCAGGCGTTCAAGATCAAGGTCGGCGCAGCCAACGGAGCCCCCTGGGGGCGATGTCAGGTTGGAAACCAAAGGCGAAGAGGGCATGGTTGGGCGTCTACCGGAAGGTCAGAGGGAGGAAACAAGATGGCCGCCGTCGATGGCAAGCACCGCACCCGTCATGAACGTCGCGGCATCGGAGGCCAGCAGCAGGAGCGCTCCGTTGAGATATTCAGGCTGCCCGACCCGGCGCTGCGGCACGCGGCGGATCAGTGCCTGTCCGGCCTCGCTGGCAAAGAAGTCGCGGTTGAGGTCGGTTTCGATATAGCCCGGTGCGAGCGCGTTGACCCGGACGCCATGCCGGGCCCATTCGAGCGCCAGCGCCTGCGTCAGATGGATCAATCCGGCCTTGGCGGCGGCATAGGCCGGCACTTGCTGCGCCACCCGCAGACCGAGGATCGAGGCGATATTGATGATCGATCCCTCGCGCTGCGCGATCATGCGCTGGCCGGCAGTTTGCGCGACGCGCCATGCGCCGTTCAGGTTCACGTCGATGACGCTCTGCCAGTCATGCGCATCGCACTCCACAGCAGGGCGCGTTACGGCAATGCCGGCGTTGTTGACGACGATTTGCACAGGCCCGCCGAGCCGCGATTCCGCGGCGTCAAAGGCGTCAGCGACCGAAGCGGCGTCCGTCACATCCATGGGCACTACGCAGGCCGTGCCACGATCCCGCTCGATCCGGGCCGCGACCTGCCGGCCCGCCTCGACACGACGGCCAGCCAGCGCCACCTGAACACCGGCACCGGCCAGCACCGTTGCGAAATGACTGCCCAGTCCGCCGAAAGCACCCGTCACCAGGGCTCGCTTGCCGCGCAGATCCTCGAACATGCTGTTCTCCCGTCATCGTGATTGCCGAATCGGCACGAGGGATTATCTGCGTCGGCACAGGAACCCGCATCATTCGAAGGGATGATTTGCTGCCCACGCGGAAATGGGCCGCAGACAGCGGGCCAGGTGGCACTCGCGAATTCATCCCATCGAACGAGGCGGCTGGAACTAGTGCTCACCATACTTGCTTCTGACCTCAACAACCCGCTAGCGCTGGTGAATTTCTCGGGTAAGTACCCATTCAATAATTGTTAGTGGGCTAAGCATAATAGATCGAGCGGACCCTGAATTCGGAACGAGAGGCGTCGCGACGACATGACTTCAGTAACACCAATGCCAGCGACGATGACCTTGGCCGTGACGTGCGATAGCTGGGGAGAAATGGGAAGCGAGACGATACCGGAGCCATTCAACGGCAAGAGATACGCCTGGGAATCGCTGCTTCCGGTCGCGACCGTGCCTGACGGAAACTGTCCACGTCAGCGGACAAAGCCTCCGGGTGCGTCAAGAACTGAATTCACCAAATAATATCTTCGGAGATGTATGAATGCGGCTACTTTCGAAAACGTACTGGAATGGAACTTGGGTGAAGTTTCGCGAGCCAGTCGATGCATTTGCGACTTGCGAACAGGTTACGGCCTACGCCAACGATGGCGCACAAAGCCGAGGCCTATATTGGACACCAAAGAAAAATCCGCGTCCTCGCGTCGCCATTGTAGCGGCCCATCCGAGGGTGGATTTTAGCCAACACTACGCATTTCCCGGCTTACTGCGCGCGGGATATGCCTGCCTTGGCGCTAATGTTCGCACGCTGAACAATGACATGACCTGCGTCCACGAACAGATCATCCTGGACATTGCGGCCCAAGTCCGGTGGTTGAAGGAGCACCGCGGGGTGGAGAAGGTCATCTGGCTCGGTAACTCAGGTGGGGGGTCACTTGGCGGATTCTACCAATCGCAAGCCCGGCTGGAGCCATCGAGGCGTCTTGAATTGACGCCTGCGGGTCGGCCGACCGCGCTGCGTACCGCAGTGATGCCGGCCTTCGATGCGATGATCGTCTCGGCAGCGCATACAGGGCAAGGTCTGGTCGTCAACGAGACGATCGACCCCTCCGTCGTGGACGAGCACAATCCGCGGCTGACCGATCCGAGCCTCGACATGTATGACCCGATCAACGGGTTCAAGCCTGCGCCGCAGTGGTCGCGATACAGTTCGGCGTTTATCCAGCGCTACCGTAGGGCGCAGCTCGACAGGGTTGCGCGCATCGACGCGATAGCGCGAGCCTTGATCGCAGAGCAGAGCGATGCGGAGTGCCTGGCTGCCGGGCCGGAGTTCTCGGCTTTGACGCCGCCGCGGCAGCGAGCGATTTTGCAGCGCAGTGTGTTTCAACCGGTGATGACGATCTACCGAACGATGGCGAATCCGAATTACACGGATAACTCGCTCGATCCCGGAAATCGCGGCTACGGCAGCCTGCTCAGCGATCGTCCGGATCTGATGAATCTCCAGTTGCTCGGCTTCGCACGCGTCGTAACACCGGACGCCTGGCTTTCGACGTGGTCCGGCTTGTCAAGCAATGCCAACTTCCTGAAGACCGCACCGACGATCAAGGAACCGGTGATGGTCATCCATGCGGGACGCGATCTGGACTGCTACATGCAGACGCACTCCAGGGCAATCTTCGCCGCGTTCGGAAGCCAGGACAAAACGTTCGAGGACTTCGCGGATCAGTTGCACTACTTCGAGCCGGATGAGGGCGAGCCAGAGAATGCAGGCGCCTTGGCCCAGACCGCGAAGGTCGTGCCATGGGTCGAGTCGAGGATGCCACTGTAGCGCGCTCTGCAATCCGCCCGACACAATAAAAACGAAAAGATCAGGCCGCGGAAGGGATCACTGCTGCGCACCCCTTCGGGTAGGGGCGTCGGGGTGACGCGTGCCTTTTCAGTCGGGCGGGTTCCAACGCGCACTAACAAGAACCGGAGGGGAAGAGAATCGAAATGGGAAAATCACTGTTGGGGCTTGGGCCGCAGGCGACATTTGCGGGGGCGTACATCCCTACCGGCATGGCATCCTGCAACGAGCATTCGCGCTCAATGCTCACGTCGTTTAGCAGCTGCGCGCAAGCGACTCCCGATCAACGCCTTGATCGGATGGCGCGGCAGCCTCGTGCCGGTTGCCGCGATTCATACAAGCCCCAATAGCGGCCTTACTGTCTGCCGCAGGCGGCTTAAGCTGTTTTCAGTGTCCTGATTTCCGCAGCCGCCTTTTCCAGGCCTGCTTTGGCGGCATCGGGCCCAAACGCCAAACCTTCAGCGCGGACCACGGTTACATCGGCGATGCCGATGAAGGCAAGCAATTGTTTCAAATGCGGAACCATGAAGTCCGCCGTTGCGGTGGGTCCTTTGCTGTAGACACTGCCCGTGGCAACCAGCAGGATGGCGCGCTTACCCTTCACCAGACCCTCCGGGCCCGAAGCCGTGTAGCGGAAGGTGCGGCCCGCTTGCAGCACATAATCAAACCACGTTTTCAATTGCACCGGCACACCGAAGTTATACATTCCAGCGGACAGGACAACGGTGTCTGCCGCTTTGAGTTCGTCGATCAGGGTTGTCACCAGGGCTGTCTGTGCCTTCTGCACTGAGTCTAGCGCGTCAGCGGGGGCGAACAACGCATCAAGCAAGGCACCATCGAGGACTGGCAGCGGATTCCCGCCCAGGTCGCGCTCCAGGATTTCATTCCCCGGGATGACACCTAGCTGTTCCTTGAGGCGAGCAGCCAGTTGACCCGAGGCCGAGGCTGCGCCACGAATGCTGCTTTGGATGAATAGAAATTTTGGCATCTGGCTTTCAGTGTGATGGGTGAGGGCGAACATACTTCGAATACGCCTCCGATCCGGGGTGCAGAAACGGATAGCATGCCCCCGATCGAGAGGCGTTCTGTCTGGCGCCGATCGCCGGCGCCCGATCAAAAGATAACGCGTAGGCCCGCAGCCACGGCGACCTGGCTCTTCTGACCGTTGGCAAGGCCGTTCAAGGTGGTGGGGTTGCCGTAGCCGTATGACGCACCGGTTTGCAGCAGGGTGTCATAGTCCACTGGGCCGTTGTGCGCGTAGGCGCCGACCAGGTAGACGGTGGTGCGCTTTGAAAGCGAGTAGGCCCCCATCAGGCTGAACTGGCTGAAATTCGGCAGGCTGGCAGCCTTCGTGTTCGGGGAGAGGGACGCGYCCAGGACTTGATCGTAGTAGTAGCCCGCGATCAGTTTCATGGCGGGCGTCATACTGTAGCTCATGCCGGCCCAATAGACGTTGTCGCGAATCGCCGTGACACCATTGCCGTACCTGGAGTCCCGCCAGCGATATCCGCCCATGAACCGGATGGGGCCGGTTTCATAGCTGGCGGCAATGAATGCCTTGCGGTCCTCCCCGATCGGAGACGTCGCGGTTAGCGCATTGTTAATCTGGTCATAGCCCGTGGCGATGCCAAACGATTCACCGAGGTAGTAGACCCCCGCACCGAAGGCAGCCTGAGCACGAGAATTGCCTGGCACTTCGCCATTGGGGATGGTCGACATCTGGCCGCCCTGAAACGCAAATCCCGTTCCGAAGGAGTAGTGCGCCAACACATGGGTGTTGCCAAAATCTCCGGTATATTTGACCATGTTGTCTTCGCGATAGGCTGCCGATAGGCTGC